>CAZYOC010000038.1:0-21788 GCA_964648415.1 uncultured bacterium
TGGAATGAGATCGGTTCCTATTGTGCAACAGCCTGTATAGACCCGGGCAGCGATTCAATACTAACTTGAACAACACCAGACGGTTTTCATCGTTGCGAGTAAACCGAACTCCGCCTGCTCACAACAAGCTGCCCCGGGGCAAATCTCTATCCCACATATTCCACAGTGTTCGTGCCCAGCGCCAGTTGACGCAGCCGCTCATGCTGCTCTACCTCCTCCTGCTGGAGGAACTCATCCGAGCGCTCTTCGCTGCCGCTCCAGCCGCCCCGGCCACGAGAATTGCCGGCATTATCGCCGGTCGCCTCGCCGCGAGTCTGCTGCCGCTGGTTGTTGGAATCCACGTCAAACTTGTTCAACTGGACGCCCGACTGCGACAGGTGCTCCCGGATCTGCTGGGTGGCCGCTTCGATGTGCCGCGCGGCTTCCTTGCCGTCCGCCTGCACCAGCACGTCATACTTCTTGTTGGCTTTCGAGATCAGCACCGCCACACTGCCCAGCGCCTTGGGACGAAGCTGCACCCGGATGCTGGCCGATTCGCCCGCTTTCAACAACTCGGCGCGGCCTTCGATCTTCTGCAGCACTTCGGTCAGGTTCCTCACCCCTTCAGCTACCGAATCGGCGCCGCGGTTCATCATGGAGGACTGCCAGCCCTCCACAACCTTGGCCGTAGTCGCAGCCGACTGATTGTGAGCGGTGGTCTGAGCCTGTTGGGTCTGCACCGCTTCCTTGAACTCCGCGGCGGTTTGTTTCACCGCCTGTTGCTGTGCTTTCGCCGCTTCGGCTTGTTGGGTCTGCTTCGTCTGCTGCTGCTGACGGTTGGAATCCTCGTTGCTCGATTCCTTCCCGCTGCTGCGACGCGATAACCGCTGTTTCACATTCTGCCAGGTATCGGTCAGCACCTCGCGCACATTGCGGCGCGAGTCCGACTTCAGCGCCGCGTCATCCCCACGATTGCGCCCCAGTCGCCAACCATCCGCGAGCAGGCTGTCGGCCTTGCCTTCCGCAAGGCTGGGCTTGGGCGGGGTCAGCTGAGTATTCTCCTGCTTCATCTGTGCCGGAGTGGACGACTTCTCCTGCGTTTGCGCTCGTGATTCCTGCGGTCTGGCATTTGATTTGGCGTCCTGTTTCGTGTTCAATACCGGCGTATCAGTCTTCTGCTCGGCAACCTGCGGTTTTTCCGCCCGGGCGTCGGTCTTCAGCACGGGCTGCTCGGCGGTTTGCTTCACCGCCTCGGTGGCGGGTACGGGTTCGCCGCCCTTGACGGCGACTTTCGGCAATGCTTCTGTCTTCTCGCCTGTTGCCGGCTGCGGATGCACCTTTTGCTTGACCTGCCCGGAGTTCTCCGAGGTGTTGCCGTTGCGTGGGAAGGCGCGGAGCACAGCCTGGCGGGTCAAACGGGAACGACCGCCACGCGAACGTTCCGTCTCGTCAGCCCACCGGGCGGATTCTGTCTCTGGTTGATGCGACGAGGCCGACCGTCCGGTGAACTGCATGTCACTCGGTGCTGCCTTGCCCAGGTTGGCGTGGTTGGGACGGCCGCTGCGACGCTTCAGGAAGGCTTCCGCCTCGAGAGACGGCCTGTTTTCCTGCGCCACGCTCCGGCCGGTCTGCTTGACCGCATCCTTCACCAGGCGCTTGATCTGGGATTCGTCGACATCCTGTTTCCCTTTCGGAGCGACCTGCTGGGCGATGGGTTGGCTCTTGTCGTTCGAGCCGTTGCCGTTACCACCTCGAGTCATTTGGCGGGTGAACGCCTGAAGCTGCTCGCGCTGACGGATCACCTCCTCGCCGGGCGCCTGCGGTTTGTTGGCGTTGACGGCGACGCGGCTGACGATTCGGCTGTCGCCGTTGCCCTGTCCGCTCACCTTTCCCTTTTCCTGGCGCAGCGAGACTGTGATGCGTTCCTTGGCGTCTTTAACGACCTTCTCTTCGACTGCATCCGGCGCGGCCTCGCCCTTCGATGCGTTCGCTTTCAAGGGGATGATAACCCTGCCGTCTTTGCCTTTGCCGGTCTGGTTGACCTGGCCGGTTTGGCTCTGCGCCGCTTCGCCTTTCCGGCCGCCTTTCTTCTGAGCGGTGGTTTCGTCGCCGATGCTGTTGCCGTTCTTGTCCACACGGCGCGGCGTGAAAGCGCTTACCCTGCGCTCCAGTGGATTCTGCAGCTTGTTCTTCAATTGCTGGTATTCTTCAATGTCGCCGGTGTCGATCACCTGCCCGATCATATCGGCGCCCTTGCCTCGCGACTTGCCCTTCATGGCTTCCGCCATGCCGATCAGCAGGTTGGCGTCATCCCCGCCCTGCTCCGCTTTGCGTGAAACACGCATACCCAGCGAAGCCAGCGAGGCCGCCGCCTGTTGGCCTTCTCCTCGGACATCGGACAACTTGGCCACCAGCTTGTCCAGCTCGCTGCCGTTTTCTTCCACCAACTGTTTCTTCAATCGCGTATTCCTGGTTCCCGGGGTTTGCAGTTCGCCGCTGAGGATACCGTGACGCAGCTCGCGCGTACTCTTGAGGTGCTGCCGTACATGGTTTTTCACGTTGGGAATGATCTGGTCCACGTTACCGTTGCCGCTCAGGCGAGCTTCCAAGCGCATCCCGTTGGTCGTGGGGTTTTGCAGGCTGCGGGTCGCGATCCTGCCGGATTTCTTCACGCGGACGTGCATCTTGCCGTCACGCTGATCGGTCTGGATCTGCAACCGGTTGCCGTCTTTGTCGAAGAAGGGGATGTTCTGGAAGGAGACTTCGCGTCCTCGTTTGACCAGGGCGAGGGGTTTCTGTGCTCGCTGGCTGCGCACTCCCTGCAGCGTGGTCTGGAACCCTCCGCGTCGGCCTGCTCGCCGCTGCGGAGCGGCATCTTCCTGCCCTCTCAGCAGTTGCAGGAAGCGTGAGATGTTCATGCCGCCGCTCATATGGTCGACTCCCAGTAAGCGCGTGACAGGTGGCGCGCCACCGCCGCCGCGCGGTCACGGGGCAATTCCGCAAGGATCTTGGCCGCGTTTCGCTGCCGCATATTCATCAGCAGTTGGGCGGCGACCGGACTGGACAGGCTGTTGAGGATGGTGGCGGCTTCCCCCGGTTTCATGCTTTCCAGCATTTTCGCCAGCCGCGTGGCGCGGGTCTGGTCGATGCTGTCCTGCACGGCGGTGATGGAAGCCAGCAGATCCCCCAGTTCGCCCGCCAATGCTCGGGCGTCCTGCAGCTCCAGGCGCGTACTGTCCATGGCGACCCGCATGGGCTCGGTGCGAGTGTGCACGGCGGAGTCCACCTTGGCGTCCAGCATCTGCTCGTTCGCCTTTTGGATTGAATCGAGCTTGGCCTCCTGGACTTCCGGCGGAAGCTCCTCCAGCTCATCGCCGGACAGGTCGCTGAGCAGTTCTGGCTGCTTGAGCGGTTCGTCGGACGGAAGCTCGCCATACTCGGCGATGATGTCTTCTTCCGTCCATTCCGTGGTCATCTTCAGGAACAGATAGTTCCCGGCGATCACCAGGACGATCAGCACCAGCAAGATGACAATCAGCTTCATGTTCATGATCGTATCCCCGGCCGAAGCCTGTTAAAGCTTCAGCCCGTTCCCACCGGCCGAGTTGGCCGACATTTTTCCGCCGATATCGTCCAATGTGTTCTGCTGTTCGGTTTTCAGTTGTTGATTATGTGCTTCCAGTCTTTTCTCTTTCAGCCTCTCCAGCACCTTCTTTTCGCGAGTGACTTCCAGCAGTTTCAAGCGGCGCAGCTCAACTTCTTCGCTCGCCTTCTCGATTTCCTTCTCCTGGTGTTTGACCACTCGCTTCAGGTTGCCGTTCCATTGATCGTGCAGGCGAAGCTGGCTAACGGTCACCGTGGTGCGGTTCATTTCACGCTGCCGTTGACGCTGCCGCTCCATCTCCTCCGCCAACTGCTCCATCCGCTGCTGCTGGCGGCCGAGTTCATCCTGGGCTTCGCCCAGCTCACGCTGGCACTGGCGCTCCTCGCTCGCCTTCGCATCCATCACCCGTTGCAGCCTGAAGGAGAATCTTCTCATACGTCCACCCTACTCCGCCAGTTCGATCACACGTTGCCAGGTTTTTTCCAGATTGCCCGGCTCGCTCAGATCTTGAATCAACAAATCTTCAATGGCGTCACGTTTGGCGATCGCCCGGTCGATCTTCGGGTTCGATCCTTCCTTGTAAGCGCCGATATTGATCAGGTCTTCGTTCTCACGGTATACCGCCAAATCAGCGACTACCCGTTTGGCCGCCACCCGCAACTCCTCCGAAACCACATCGCCCATGACACGGCTGATGCTGTTCAATACGTCCACCGCCGGGTAATGACCTTCGGCGGCCAGCTTGCGGGACAATACGATGTGGCCGTCAAGAATCGAGCGGACCGCATCGGCCACCGGCTCGTTCATGTCGTCGCCTTCCACCAGCACCGTGTACAGCGCAGTGATGGAGCCCAGATCGCTCCTGCCCGCACGTTCCAGCAGCCTGGGCAGCATGGCGAACACGGACGGCGTATACCCGCGGGTCGTGGGCGGTTCGCCGATGGCGAGGCCGATTTCACGCTGCGCCATGGCCAGCCGGGTTACCGAGTCCATCATCAGCATGACGTCGTTGCCCTGGTCCCGGAACCACTCGGCGATGGCGGTGGCCAGCATAGCGCCCTTGATGCGGATCAACGCCGGCTGGTCGGATGTGACCGCAACCACCACGCTGCGTTTCAGCCCTTCCTCGCCCAGATCCTTCTCGAGGAAGTCCCGCACCTCTCGGCCACGTTCGCCGACCAGCGCGATCACGTTGACCGTCGCAGCCGTATTACGCGACACCATGCCCATCAGGACACTCTTGCCTACGCCGGACCCGGCGAACACACCAAAGCGCTGGCCCTTGCCGCTGGTCAGCAAACCGTCGATGGAGCGAATGCCCAGTTCGAGGGGGTCGGCGATGCGCTGGCGTTTCAAGGGGTGAGGCGGGGAAGCGACAATGGGGACATGGGAGTCGATCTCGAGCGTACCTTTGTCGTCGAGCGGACGGCCCAGCCCATCGAGCACACGTCCCAGCAGGCCGTCGCCCACGCCGACCACAAAGGGCCGCCGCAGGCTACGCACCACGCTGCCCGGATGGATGCCCTCGATGGAACCGAGCGGCATCATCAGCACCGTGGTCTCACGAAAGCCGACGACTTCCGCCAGGCCGACCCGTTTTCCCGCCCGGTCCAGCACCTCACAAACCTCGCCGACACTCGTCTCGGGACCGTTGGATTCGAGCACCAGACCCACCACCCGGGTGATACGACCGCGCGGCACTATGGGGACCAGCCGGTCCAGCCGATCCTCGTGACGCGCGAACGTCTTCTCAACTTCCGGTGTGGGCACCTGAACGCTCATCCTTCGTCCTCGCCGGCAATCCCGGAATCGTAACCGGGCTTCAACGCTTTATGCACTTCTTCCAACATGGTCTGTATGGTCGCATCAATGGAGCCGCCCTCGCTCTCCAGGATGACCCCGCCCGGATGGACACGATCGCTGGTTTCGATCTCCACCTGCTTGATCCCGGTGGCGACGCTTTGCAGATCCACCCGGTGCTCCTTGAGAGCTTCCAGGTCCGCCGGGTTCACGATCAGCCGGATCTTGCTCCGTTCTGTCGCCTGTTCGATGGCTTTCTTCGCCAGCTCCACCGCAATGTCACGGTGAGATTCAGCCGCCTCTCCCACCACCTTCCGGGCGATTGTCATGGCGAAATCCACCAGGCGCTCCTCGATGCGGGTGAAGTAGTGTCCGGTCGCGGCTTCGGTGGCCTGCAAGAGATCGTTCACCCGCTGCTGCATGTCCTGCGCATGGTCGGCGTATTCCTGACGGCCCTCTTCCAACCCCTTGGCGAGACCTTCCTTAACGCCTTTCTCGTAGGCCTGCTTCTCGCGCTGCTCGGCCTCCTTTTGCGCCGCTTCCAGCTTTTTTGCGGCCTCGTCGAGCTCCTGCTGATGCCGCTGGCGGATCTCCTCCAGCGTCTCGACTTTGCC
Source organism: uncultured bacterium (assembly GCA_964648415.1). Lineage (GTDB taxonomy): Bacteria > Electryoneota > Electryoneia > Electryoneales > Electryoneaceae. The sequence goes on from CAZYOC010000038.1 coordinate 5,998, forward strand.
CGCTCCGAAGCGGTTGTGATGGTATTTCAGAGCGACCGATGAAGCGTCCCTGTTGACGTTGACATCGAAACGGCCGCTGGAGGCGCTCTTGAGCAGCAGCTCATCGTCCTGCTCAGGGGTATGCTCGGTGACCCCGCGCTCGTCGACGTAACGATACGGCCCGGCGATCACTCGCGCACGCGCGCGCTTCAATCTCAGTTTTTCTTTGTCTTCCAGCATGGTCGCCTTCGTGTTCCTCAGTCCCGAAACCCGACAGTGAACTGTCGGACCAAACCCAGCATGGTCGCCTTTGTGTTCCTCGGTCCTGAAACCCGACAGTGAACTGTCGGACCAAACATACTTCCTTATACCATCACTAAACAGGCTGTTGCAGAATTCTGATGTCTCTCATTCCAGCGAAGCAGACTGTATCACAACAAAAACCGCTCTCATTCCCGCGTAGCAGACTGTCGCAGAATCAAACCCGCTCTCATTCCCGCGTAGGCGGGAATCCAGGCAAGGTGCAAGAATACATAATGTTAGCAATTCAGAAACAGAGTAGCTTTCAACGTTTGGTCTCCATAGTTAACATGTTGTAGTACATAGACATGTCTGGATTCCTGCTTTCGCAGGAATGACAACATGGGACATTTCATTCGAGTCGTGGGACATTTCATTCGAGTCATGGGACATTTCATTCGAGTCATGGGACATTTCATTCGAGTCATGGGACATTTCATTCGAGTCGTGGGACATTTCATTCGAGTATGATGTCCTGTCAGGTCCTTAGCAGCGTCTGTCTGCTGCGGTGACCTGACAGGTTTTCTTTACACCATCTGTTCTTCGCCGCCGGCGGCGATCACGATCTGGCCTTCCTCTTCCAGGCGGCGGATAATGTCGATGACACGCTGCTGCACTTCTTCCACCTCGCGCAGCCGCACCGGGCCCATGTAGTCGAGCTCTTCTTCGATCATCTCGGCCGCGCGGCTGGACATGTTCGCCAGGATCTTGGACTTCAGCTCCTCGCTCGACGCCTTCAGCGCCATCGCCAGTTCCTTGTTGTCCACCTCGCGCAGAATCTTCTGGATCGAACGGTCGTCCAGGTTGATCATATCCTCGAACACGAACATGAGGTTCTTGATCTCGCTGGCCAGGTCCGGGTTCTCTTTGGCGATTCCGGACAGGATGTTCTTCTCAAAGCGCTGGCCGACCATATTGAGGATGTCGGCCGCCTGCTGGACGCCGCCCAGCTTGGAAGCGCCGCTGGAGAAGTCGATCCGGCTCTCCAGCACCCTTTCCACCGCCTGGATGGTTTCCGGACTGACGCGCTCCATCTGCGCCAGCCGGTACATGACGTCCACCTGCATCGCCGGGGACAGTTCGGTCAACACGTTGGCCGCCTGGGCCGGGTTGAGCTGAGTCAGCACCAGGGCGATGGTCTGGGGATGCTCTTTCTGGAGGAAGGCGAGGAGCTGGTTGGTGTCCACTTCCTGCAAGACGTTGAAACCTTTGACCTGCAACGCCTGCTGGACACGCTTGATGATCTCCATGGCTTTGCCTTCGCCGAGGGACTCTTCCAGAATCTCCTGAGCGTAGGACAAACCGCCCACCGCGATGTACTGCTGCGCCAGGACCATCTGGTAGAATTCCTGATTGACATCGTTGAGCAGTGAGCTTGGGATGTTGTCCAGCCGGGCGATCTCGTTGGTCAAGCGCTCCACTTCCGCTTCCGACAAGTGCTTGTAGACCTCTGCGGCGGAGCTTGCGCCGATCGCCACGAGGAAAATCGCAGACTTCTTCAATCCGGAGACATTTTCAATCGTCAGTTCTTCGGGCTGTTCTTTGCCTCTTTTGGCCGGCGGGTTGTTCGCCATGCTCGCCTCCTTAACTCATCAGCCAGGTTTTCACCAACCGGGCTGCTACATCCGGCTTTTCGTTCACGAAATCTACCAACTGTTCCTGCAATTGATTGGCTTCGATGACTTCAGGCGGAAGATCGTCTTCAATGTCGGGCAACGACAGTCGCTGCGCCTTCGCACTCTGCGCTTCCGGCAACGCCAATTGTCCCGAAGATTCCGGAATGGCCGCCAGTTGCCGTTCATATATCGCCGCCGCGGCCTTGCTGGAACGCTTCAGCAGAGTGGTGACGTAGAACAGCGCCCCCAGCACCGCGATAGCCAGCAGCAGGTTCCGCGTGATCTCATACCAGTTCTGCATGAACCACTCGAGCAGAGTCGGACCTTCCGGCTCTTTCTCGTCTACCTGGAACATGATGTTCTGCACGGACAGATTGTCACCCCGGGTGTCGTCCAGGCCCAGCGCGTTGCGCACCGCCATGGTGATGCGCTGCATCTCTTCATCCGTGCGCGGTTCGTATTGCTCGACAATAGTGCCTTCCTGATCGGTAATCGGCACATACTTGCCATCCACCAGCACCGAGGCGGTGACCCGCTGGATCCCGCCCCCGTTGCGAACCGTATGACTCTGTGTGCGGGAGACTTCGTAGTTGGTGATCGTGCTGTTTTCTTCTGAGGTGGCGTCTGCCCCCAACGGCGCCAGCGCCGGGTCGGCCGGGTTGAACACCCGCTGCTCCGTGCTGTTGCTGGTGGTTTCCACGGTCTCTTCGCTTCGGATCGCCACCCGGTCCGGATCAAATGTTTCGCTGGATACTTCCTGCCGGCTCAGATCCAGGTCCACCGAGACCCGCACGATGGAGTTGTCCTTGCCCAGCAACCGGTCCAGCATGCTCTCCACTTTGGCCCTCAGCTTCTCCTCGACCGAGTGCTTCAGCTCCATCTGTGTCGACGTCATGGCCATCGCCGGATCGCGTTCCTGCAAGTCGGACAGGACATTGCCCTTGCCGTCGACGATGGTAATGTTCTCGACCATCAGGCCTTCCACGGAAGAAGCCACCAGGTGCGCCACGCCATAGACCTGATCCTGGTTCAACCGGGTGCGCAGCCGTATCGCCACCGACGCGGTGGTGGGCTCCTCTGCTTCACGGAACAGTGCGGGCTCGGGAATCACGATATGCACGCGGGCCTTTTCGACCTCATCGAGCGATTCGATGGTGCGCGACAGCTCGCCTTCCAGGGCGCGGCGGAAGTTCAGCTTCTGGACAAACTCGCTCATCCCCAGGTTGGTCTCGTCGAAGATTTCGTAGCCGGTCATCCCGTCCGCCGGCACGCCTTCCTGGGCGAGCTGAATCCGGACCTTGTACATGTCCTTGCGCTCGACCTTGATGCTCCGGCCGCCGTTCTCCAGCTTGTAGGGAATCCGTTGCTCTTCCAGGTATTCCACCACCTTGCCGGATTCCTGTTCCGGCAAGCCGCTGAACAGGGTAACGTATTCCGGCCGGCCGGCGAACTGGACAATCAGCACCAGGGCGACAATCGCCGCCGACACGACTGAAACCATGACAACACGCTGGCCTGTGGTGAGACGCCCCCAGACAACTTTGACGTGTTCTACGATCTGCAAGAAAGGATTCATGGCTTACACCTGCATCCTGATGACTTCTTTGTACGCTTCCACGATTTTGTTGCGGATCTCCATCATCAACTGGAAGGAGGTCTGCGCCTCTTCCATGGCGATCATCACCTGGTGCACGTCTTCCAGCTCGCCGGTCAGCATCCGGTGCGTCGTCTCCTCCGCCGTCTTCTGCATGTGGTCGACATCGTTGACGAGATTGCGGAGGCTCTCCTTGAACGTGCCTTCAGTCTCAATGTCTTCCGGATGGCCGATAGTGGGACGGTCGGGACGCTCGAGGCCCCGCTGCTTGACTTCCTCCAGCGGCCTCAGCTCTTGCGGGAAGCGGCCCCTCAATGGCCCAAGACTGGACGATTCGTTAATCGGCATCGCTGCTCTCTCCTGTTGCGATGGACAGTGCCTGTCCTTGCAGATCGTTACGCGTACAAATCAATGTACCGGCCCAGATGACCCTGTTCAGGCCCCTGTCTGGAATTGGTCTCACCCATAGTAAGGTTATTAAAAGTGTTGCTTTGCGACAAGCCCTCGCGCCCCGGATCGACATTTCGAGCTCGCGCACTCCGTTGCGGCGACCCCGTTTCACCGGCACTACGCGAGGGCGCCAGCGCAAACCTCTGCGGAGCCTCATCTTCACGCCCAACCTGTTGATACGCCTGCATGTTGCGGTTGCCGGAGCCATTGACTCTGCGGCCCGCTCCCGTGCTCATCTGCTTCTCTTCAATCAGGGCTTGCAACCGCGCCAGCCGGGGATCTATCTGCACACGAACCTCACCGTAAGGGTGACCGTTGTTTCACATTATGCTTTAAATCGTCATCGCCTTCTTGGCCATGGACTTGGCCGTCTCGATCGCGGTCGCGTTGGCCTCGTACGCCCTCGACGCGGCGATCATGTCCACCATCTCCTGCACCATGTCGATCTTCGGCATGGCCACGTACCCCTCCTCGTTGGCGTCGGGATGCGTCGGATCGAAGATGTGTTCCGGTTCCGTCTTGTCTTGCACCTGGTGGTAGTTCACCCCGGAAAAGCGCCGGTCCACGAAGTGCTCCTGGGTGGGCAGCAGGTGTTTCTCATGAGTAAAGTCGGCATTCGTCTCCATCCGCTCCCTTGGATTGTGACGATAAACATGCAGGCCTTCCCGGTTTTCGCTGAAGAAGCTGATCTTGCGCCGGTAGGGGCCTCCTTCCCGGGTGCGGGTGGTGTTGACATTGGCGATGTTCTCGGCGATGGCGTTCATCCGGCGCCGCTGGGCGGACAGCCCGGTCGCGCTGATGTCCATCGATGCGAATATGCCGCGGATCTTCATGATGCTGCTCCTGCTATCGCTTATGCCTTGTTGTATGCGATGCGCATGCGGTGGAAATAATCCGACAACGCCCGCGCGGTGAGCTGGTAGTGCGCGTTGTTGGTAGCCAACCGCGCCATCTCGGTGTCGATGTCCACATCCGTCTTACCCGCCGCCAGCTCGCCCGTAGGCCGCTCGATGAACTCATGGATCACATGCCCCAATTCCACATGCTCAGGGATGTGCCGGGCCAGTTCGCTGTTCAAGCCCTTCTTGTTGCGGTCCATGGCCCATTGCAGCTTCTCTTCGAAGAAGACGTCTTTGGGCGTATAGTTGTCGGTCTCGGCATTGGCGATGTTGTTGGCGAGCGCACGGTGACGGGCGGCGAACGCGTTGAGCCCGCGTTTCAGCACCGGTTCCTCCGTCTGTCCGTACAGGATTTCTCGCAACATGACGCATGCCTCTGACTGGTTGACGCCCTGCGAAGTGCAACCCATGTGCCAAGGGAGAGCCCTGTCTAAGTGTTGGAAATACGGAGCTAGCGAGGCGAAACGAGGCGGGCAGATTCCTCCCCCCGGCAAGGGTTGCCGGAGCGTCTTACCCTTCGTTTTGATTCAAACCCCCCGTGCGAGACTTTCCCACGAATTACACTGTATCATCCTCACAGAAGCGGAGAGCCCTGAGAAGCTGTTTCTGGGGCTTGCTTCATGCCGCACATATCGAAATCACATTGGACATGGCTGGTTTTTCGTAGTATGATAGCTGAACTGGATTCCTGCCTGCCAGACTGTATCAAAATGTCCAATGGATCTCATTCCCGCGAAGGCGGGAACCGGAACGAAGTGAAGCTTGCGGTGTCCCGCAGTTTGGGACAGCCGTGAATCCAGCCATGTCTATATACTACAACATGTTAACCATACCCCCCCTATTGAACACTATTCTGGTTCTAGATTGCTAACTTATTGTATTCTTGCATCTTGCCTGGATTCCCGCCTTCGCGGGAATGAGAGTGGTTCCTATTCTGCGACAGTCTGCCTGCGCAGGAATGACACCTGTTTCGCATTGCCAAAATGCCCCTGGGAGGGCTGGAAAAAAGCTATTTAGAGATAGGCTCTTAGTGATTCAGGATTCGGACGTGGCAAATCGGGCCACGCGCATTGTGTAGAGTGCGGTTGTGGGCTCTCGAAGCGGTTGCCGACACGTTTGCGGGCGGAACTCAGGGTGGATGAAGTCTTACAATGGACAACAGTCAACAGGAGGAGAAAACCGAACATGAGCAGCAACCCGACCATTGACCTGCTGCAACGTCGCCATGCGCGTCGTGCGATACGTGAGGACGCCCTGTCTGACGCCATCGTGGATGAACTGATCGAGGCGGCGCGGCTGACGCCGTCCTGCCGTAACAAGCAGCCCTGGCGGTACCTGTTCCTGACGGGCGCGGGATTGGCGAAGGGGCGCGAGTGCCTGATCGGGGGCAACAGGCGCTGGGCCAACCGCGCGCCGCTCCTGATCATCGGGTATGGCAAACACAGCGATGATTGTGTGCAGGAGGATGGCCGCAGCTATTACCCCTTTGATCTCGGCATGAGCGCCATGAACATCATGCTGGCGGCGACCCATCACGACCTGGTGGCGCGTCCCATGGCCGGCTACGATCCCGTGAAGGTCAAGGAGCTGTTTGAGCTGGACGATGACGATGAGCCGTATGTGATGATCGCGGTAGGAAAGCCGGGCGAGGACGAGAGCTACCTGCCGGATTATTACAAGGGCCTGGCGGATCAGCCGAGGACACGCAAACCGCCGCAGGAGTTGTTCAAAAAGCTGTAAAGGGGTCGGTCGCTCGTTGCTACGGTTCTTCTGCGTTGTTGGCGGAGAACGAATCCATGTGAAGCAAAAGGCATGTATTATAGCATTCTTATCAATCAGTTAGCTCTAGCCCGGATATTTCACGAAGGAACCACGGTAGTGGTTCTCTGCCATAGCCCGGGGTACGCGCCGTCCGTTTGGCGCGCACCTTGTGGACAGGTTTGCCAGATCCTTCAACCCCGGCAGCGGGTTGCATAAAACGACAACAAACTGTCGTCAAGTGATTCAAACCTGAAATGCCATTTAAACTGATTCTATATCAAGGGTTATGTTGACGAAGCATGAATACTCGTGAAATATCCGGGCAAAATAAACTACCGTCTGTCCCTACTTTTTAGCGCTACTCCTCGTCAGGTTCGGTTTTCGATTGAGATGCAGCCGTTGCGGGCGGCGGCGGGGGGAGGGGTGTCTGCATCGCCACCGCCTGCTGTTTGCGGATCACTTCCACCGGCACGCCCGAGTCCTTGTCCACCTCGACCTTGATGAAGTCACGGACCAGCACTGTCTTACACTTGAAGCACTCGTCCGCCTCTGTATCGTTGACGGAACCGCACTCGGGGCATTTCCCCTCCATCAGGAACGGGCTCTGCGACACGAGATACTTGAGCTTGCGCTTGGTCCATTCCATCATGCCACCGGTGAAGAGGACGACGAAAGCAAGAGTAAACGTGCCGCCCAGCTTGAGGAAGTGGGCGAAATCGAAGACGCCGTGGAGGGCGGCGGAGGCGAGCCAGTAGGGCCAGGCGGTCTTGAGGATGGAGCCGCCGGTGACATACCGCGCTTTCGCGATCCCGTAGCCCCAGACCGCCGCGCAGGCCATGTGGACGGGCATGGAAATTACGCTGCGGATGACCAGTATGCCGATGCCGTGCGTCACCGCGTACATCACGTTTTCCACCGCCGCGAATCCCAGGCCCACTGTCATGGCGTAGATCACCGCATCCGCCGGTTCGTTGAAGTCTTTCAGTGTGGAAATGAGGAGGATGGCCGCGCCCATCTTGAAGAATTCTTCATACAGCCCGATGTGCATACCGTCGGCGAAACTGAGGAATACGTTGGCGTGACTGTCCAGGCCGGTCATCAAGGGAGTGAAAACAATTGTCATACCGTAAGCGTAGATCAGGGTGCCGCCGACACTGAGAAATGCGCCGCCTATACCGACACCGATTACAGTTCTCAACGGCTCCCGTTCGACTTTGTCGAACTTCAATACGAAATAGATCCAGTACGCAACACTCAACAATACGCCAAATAGAATGTACCCCATGGTGTCATACTCCCCGGCTTGCTGGTTCACCCTCTCCCGTGAATGTGGCCGTAAAGGTAGGCTCTGAATGTAGTTCCCGCAATACGGCGATTTCTCTAGAAACTTAGAAACTAGAAGCCCGGCCGGAAAGCCACTTTTTGCGAAACGCTGAAACTAGGGACAGACGGTAGTTTTCTTCAATGGTGGCAACAAAATAACTACCGTCTGTCCCTAGTTTCCCTAGTTTCCTTATGATTCCTATCGTGTCTGCATCCTTTCGAGCACCTTATGGGACCATGAAGCGAAATCGCCCGCAGCAATGTGTTCCCGCGCGGCTTTGAGCAGCCGGAAGAAGAAGCTCAGGTTGTGCGCGGTTCCCAGCTTGGCGGCGAGGATTTCCTTCGCACGGTAGAGATGATGCAGGTACGCTCGGCTGTAGGTCGTGCAACAGGGGCAGGGGCAGCCTTCTTCAACGGGTTTCTCGTCGTCTATGAAGCGGGCGTTGCGCAGGTTCAGGCGGCCCTCCCAGGTGAACAGGGTAGCGTTGCGGCCGTTACGAGTGGGCGTCACACAGTCAAAAATGTCCACGCCGCGAGCGATGCAGGCGAGGAAATCCGCCGGCAGTCCCACGCCCATGGCGTAACGGGGGCGGTCTTCCGGGAGAATTGCGTTGACAATCTCCACCGCCTCGTTGCGCAGGTCGGCCTCTTCGCCCACCGCCAACCCACCGATGGCGTAAAACGGCTGGTCCAGTTTCGCGAGACGCTCCGCTTCGCGTTTGCGCAGGTCCGAAAAAAACGCACCCTGTACGATGGGAACCAGAGTCTGCTCGTGACCATAAAGCGTTTCAATGTTCTTGAATGCTTTCAGCCCACGCTCCAGCCAGCGCCAGGTGCGTTCCGCGGCCTCGTTCGCGGCTCGCTGCGTACAGGGCCAACCGACCAGTTCATCAAGCGGCATAGCGAAATCCGCCCCGATAGTACGCTGGATCTCGATCACCTTCTCGGGGGTGAAGAGATGGTAGCTGCCGTCGATGTGAGAACGGAACCGTACGCCCTCCTCGGTGACCTTGCGGAACTCGGTCAGGCTGAGCACCTGGAACCCGCCGCTGTCCACCAGGATGGGCCGGTCCCAAGCCATGAAGCGGTGCAACCCGCCGAGCTGTTTCAGGATGTCCAGGCCGGGGCGGAGGTAGAGATGGTAGGCGTTGGACAGGAGAATATCCGCGCCCAGGTCGCGTACTTCGCGGCTTTCCAGCGATTTTACCGTGCCTTGTGTACCCACGGGCATAAAGGCCGGAGTGGGAATGTCCCCGTGATCACAGTGGATGATCCCGGTGCGGGCCTTGCCGTCTTTTGCGCGTATGCTGAAATGCATGGGCTCTCTTCGGGTGAAAGAAAGTAAAAAAGATACTGATATTGGTGCTTATATAGTTGTTCTAAAAGTCTTTGCTGTGTGTTGTCATCCCGGATTGTTGTCATCCCGTACTTGATCCGGGATCCAGCGAAATATATTGACATTCTGGATTCCTGCCTTCGCAGGAATGACACGATGGGACATTGTTGTCGAGAAATTCTCTATCGCACCAGACTTTCGGGAATTACTGTATTCAATGTGACAATACCTGTTTGCTCAAATTGTTTTTAATTCTTAATTCTTAGTTTTATTCTTATAGCCATTCCCATTATTAATCCGTCATACGCTCATAAGCTATTTGTTCCATCCTGCTGGGGTGAAAATACTTTGACTCAGTCTTCCCACAGGGACTACACCGACACTCTAGACTGCTGCCTCTCTGCCAAGGAAGATGACGGAATAAATTCGAGAATGACTATACCATTCTGATCATCATTCTCATCCTGTTAAGATTGTCTGGTAGCTTTGATTTCCCCAAGACAGTTGCGTACCGCCTCTTCAAGAGTCTTCACCGGCGTGACTTTCAATCCCTTGGGCGCTTTGCCTTTCCAGCCGGCGGCGGGGACCATCACCTGCTTGAACTTCATGTGGGCGACCTCAGCCAGGCGACGATCCAGCGCGCTGACCGCCCGCACCTCGCCCGCCAGGCCGATTTCTCCCAGCAGCACCAGGCCCTGGTCCACCGGCCGGTTCAACAGGGATGAGGCGATGGCGCTACACGCCGCCAGGTCCGCCGCGGCATCCTCCAAACGCAGCCCGCCGGTGGCGTTGAGAAACACATCCTGCCCCGCCAATCCCAGGCCGACACGCTTCTCCAGCACCGCGATCCACAAGGCCAGCCTTCTCGGGTCCACGCCGGTGGCGTTGCGTTGCGGAGCCTGGAAATAGGAGCGGCTCACCAGCGCCTGCACCTCGATGAGAAGCGGACGGGAGCCGCGGATCACCGGCGCCACCGCCACGCCCGGCGTATCGGCGTCGCGTTCGGACAGGAACAGGCGTGACGGGTCCGCTACTCCGATCAACCCCCCGCCGGTCATCTCGAACACGCCCAGTTCTCCCGTGGGGCCGAAACGGTTCTTCAGCGTCCTCAGGATCCGCACCCCGCCGGCGTGGTCGCCCTCGAACAGCAGCACCGCGTCCACCAGGTGCTCGACTACCCGCGGCCCGGCGATCGCGCCCTCCTTGGTGACATGACCCACCAGCGCCACCGTCGAACCGGTCTGTTTCGCCCAGTCGGTCCAGGCGGAGGCCACTTCGCGCACCTGGGAAACTGTACCCGGGGCGGAGTCCAGTTCCGGATGGCGCAGGGTCTGGATGGAGTCGACAACCACCAGCGAGGGTTTCAACTTACGCGCCCAGTCCAGAGAGGCCGTCAGGTCCGATTCGCCCAATACCTGGAAGTTGACGCTTTTCAGTTGCAACCGGTCGGCGCGCATACGGAGCTGGGCCGGAGCCTCCTCCGCCGTGACGTATAAAACGCCCTGGCCGCTGTTCGCCAGCGAGGCCGCGGTTTGCAGCAGCAGCGTGGATTTGCCGACCCCCGGATCGCCGCCCACAAGTACCGAAGAAGCGGCCACGAATCCTCCGCCCAGCACACGGTCCAGTTCGGCGATGGCCGTCAGCATACGCGGGCTGGAATCGGGCTTCAGGTCGCCCAGCACTTTCGGGACGGCGACTTCGCGTTGCGGTGACGAGGAGCCTTTTGCACTTTTGCTGACCACTTCCTCGGCCAGGGTATTCCACTCGCCGCAGGCCGGACATTTCCCCAGCCAGCGTGGCTGAGACGCGCCGCAGGATTGACAGATGTAACGGGTCAACGTCTTTGCTGTCATCGAATTAACTCTTGTAAGGTTGGGTTGTTTTCTGAAAACTTCCTATTTATATTGCTGGTGCTGTTGACTGGGTCGTGAAGATCATGTTTTGGCCCTGTGATATTTAAGGCAGCATTGAATTGTAAAGGTCAAATTCAAGAGTAGGAGAAAGACAGATGTCATTAGAAGCATTGATAATTTGGTATTCTGTAGGATCTATTGGTTACTTTCTGATAAGGGAATCCAATAAAAAAATGTTTAGGTTAAATATTTTAGCGTCGATATTTTTTATTTCATCATCATTTTTTATATTACATTTCTTTGACTATATTGTTTCCGGTGTTATGATTGCATTGTTGTTTGTGTTATTCTCATTTTTACCAAGATTTATAGTGCTAGGTATAAAAATTGAAAGTATAAGGATAATTAATTTTAGCTGGATATTAATAATGGGTATCGCATGTGGATGCATTGTAGTAGCCAGAAAATATGATTCATTAGATTCATCTTTTATTCAAAGTGATAAGAATGGTGTCTATTATACAATAGTATCCTCACATTTGCAATTTCTGGTTGGGAAATCCATAGATGCTTTAATGGTACTTGGTTCGGTTTTGGCCGCATGTATGTCAATTTTATGGGCTGGTGCAATTTGGCGCAAAAAAGATCCTGATAGTAAGAATGAGTATAACCTATCTACTCGCGCAGCAGGCGGAATGGTCTATGCTTACTTTGTTATTTTTATTTCCATAGGAATATGGATCCTTATACCATTATATAATAATATAGATCGCATAACAAAATTGATGTAGATTAGTCAGAATTAAACTTTCTAAACCATACATATATGATGGTGGCACCCATTGATAATAAGATGGTCGTAATAAATATTCCCAGCATTATGCTAAAAATAAGATAACCAATTAAAAAGGTCAATCCAAAAGTAAAAAGCAAACCACCAAACCAACCGTAAATATCTCGGCTCAAACTGTCCGGTTTCTTGTATACAGTTGTTCCCGCAGCCGCTCGTACAGCTTTCCACGCTCCGGGAGGGCGAGTGCGCCGGTAAAACTCAATCAGCGCCGCCTTTGGCGGCGCGGGAGTCAGGAAGGTCACCGGCAGGAAGATCAGGGCCGATCCAAAGGTGATGATGACCACCTTCACCGCGAACGGCGTCTCCGGGAAGGCCAGGTAGAGCACCGTGGAGATCGCGCTGGAGGCCAGCATCGCGCTGATCTCGCTCCAGGCGGAGATCCTCCACCAGAACCAGCGCAGCAGGTACACCACGCCGGTCCCCGCGCCGAAGGCGATGATGAACTTGAAGGCTTCCGTCACTGACTGGATGTAGTACGCGACGATGGAGGTCAGGCCGATCAGCAGTAGCATGGCGACCTTCGCGGCGACCAGGTAGTGCTTTTCCGATTTGCCGGGCGCGAGCCAGCCCCGGTAGACGTCATGGGTAAGGTAACTGGCGCCCCAGTTGAGCTGGGTGTCCACGGTGGACATGAACGCCGCCACCAGCCCCGCCACCAGCAATCCGCGCAGCCCCGACGGCAGCATCATCAGCATCTTGGGATACGCCAACTCGTGGTCGGTCAATTCACTGCCCAGCTCCGGCCAGAGCACCAGCGAGGCGAGCGCCACCACGATCCAGGGCCAGCTCCGCAGCGCGAAATGGGCCACGTTAAACCAGAGTGTAGCGCCGAAGGCGTGCGCTTCATTCCTGCATGCGCTCATGCGTTGGATCACCTTCCCGCCGCCATCGCTGTTCAGGTTCGCCCACCATTGAATGGAAATGTAGACGATGAACCCGCCGAACACCCCGGTGACCGTCTCCATGCTGAACAGCCCCGCCTCGGGAACGTGGGGGATGAGCGCCATTTTCGCAGCGGGAACTTTGTCCAGGATCTGATCCATTCCACCGGCTGTCTGCACCGCGAACACCGCCAGGATTACCGCGCCGATCAGGGCGATGACAAACTGCGCCACGTCGGTGACCACCACGCCCCAGAAACCGGCGGAAAAGCTGTAAGCCACCGCGAGCACGGTAGCGATCAGCACCCCCAGCCACTTGGGTCCGCCCCAGACCTCGCCGATGATCTTCGCCATGGCCAATACGACCCAGCTCATGGAAATCGTGTTGATCAGCAGGGAAATCCAGGCGGCGCGGACGATGCGCAGCACTCGTCCCGGACGGCCGCCGTAACGAAGCTGGGTCAGCTCTACGTCGGTGACCACGTTGGCGCGTCGCCACAGGCGGGCCAGGAAAAACGCGCCAAAGAGGCTGCCGATGGCGAAGGACCACCATTGCCAGTTGAGCGCGACTCCGCCGGTGCGGACCAACTGGGTGACGTAGAGGGGGGTGTCGCAGGAGAAGGAAGTGGCGACCATGCTGGTCCCGGCCACCCACCAGGGGAGGCTGCGGCCGGAAAGAAAGTAGTTGTCGGTGTCACGGTGGGCGCGACGGGAGAAGGAAAGCCCGACCGCGAAAATCAGCGCCAGGTAGCCACCGATTACCAGCACGTCCGCCAGGGACATCTGTTTGACTCCTTGTTGCAGGAACCCGAAAGCTACGAAACACGAGGTTGGGAGTCCAACCGGTTAGCCCGGATATTTCACGAACGAACCCCGGCAACGGTTTTCTGCGAACCACGGCAGTAGTTTTCTGCGAACCACGGCAGCGGTTCTCTGCGAACCACGGCAGTGGTTCACTGACAAAGCCCAAGGTTCGCGCCGTCTGTTTGGCGCGCACCTTGGGTACGTGTTGTCTCTCATCCCGCAACCCCGGAAGCGGGTTGCATGGACCGACAACAAGCATACAGCCATGTGATTCCAAGCCGCAAACCGTTCAAACCAATTGTATATCAAGGATTATGTTGACGAAGCATGAATACTCGTGAAATAACCGGGTTAGCGGGAAACGCAGGAAGCGTGACCGGGGTCACACGGGTAGTCAGGGCGGCTTCGCCTGGAAGTGGCTCTCTTTTGTTCTGCAAGTGGCCATGAATTCTCTAAGTAACAACAGAAATAACAGAAAGTTGAATTGTCGACCACGTTAGAATCATGTGAGCATATTTTGCTCGCGAGGGGTTGACGTGGGCCTTCTCGTAAGCGAAATTCCTACCAGTTTGTAGTCATAATGACTACAAGCAGCAAACGCGAGTAAACAGTGAGGGAGCAGCCGTGGCAGGTACAGAATGGCCGGAGTCGTTTTACGAGCAACCGAAGCCAATGGAGAAGGCTGACCCGGTAGTCACAGAGGAAGAAGAGTTCACGTTCACACAAGGAGACGCTATGAAAAGAGTAGCGGTATTCATCGACGGGAGCAACTTCTATAACGGCCTGCGGGACAACATCGGCCGTATGGACGTTGATTTCCACAGGTTCGGCCGCAAGATGGCTGAACTCGTCGAGGGCGAGCTGCTTCGCATTTATTATTACAATGCGAAAGTAGACCCCGATTTTGATCCGGATAACTACGAGAAGCAGCAGCGCTTCATCACCCACCTGGCGCATACTCCTCACCTGAGCCTGCGTCTGGGCAAACTGGTCTATTACCAGGTGCGCGGGGAAGAAGCGACGGGTCGGAAGCACTACGCGGTCGAGAAGGGCCTGGATGTCAAGCTGGCCATTGACCTGGTGCGGTTGGCGGTGAACCGGGCGGCGGAAGTCGCGGTCATCGTGTCCGGGGATAAGGACCTGGCGGAAGTGGTCGAGTACGGCAAAGAGATGGGTATGATTGTCTGCAGCGCGTTTTTCCCGCGCGGCCTGTCCGAAGCTCTCGCGACCCGCGCCGACAAGGTCTTTTATTTCAACGACGAGATGCTGCACGACATCTTCATCGGCAATGACAAAGATGATGATGAGTAGAACTCGTAAGCTTGTTATTCGAGAGATTACCGGCGGGCCTTCTGGCCCGCTTTTTTTATTGCAGCGTGGTCGCCAGCGAGGCAGCCAGCGCCGCCTTCAGATCACCGGCGCTCTCAAATGCGGAGTTCTCGGCGAGGGTGGTCAGGAAGTCACCGTGAGAACGCCCGGCGCGGTATTCGGGTTCGCGTGGCGGGTGCTGCAGGTAGCGGTCGATCAGACTCAGGTCCGGGTTCACCATCAGCGACGCGGAGAAATACAGCCAGTTCTTGGGACGATACAGGCTGGAGCCGCAAATCTTCCGCTCGTCGATCACCAGGTCGCTGATACCGTTGAAGCCGACCGTCTCAACTCCCGCGTCGATCAGTCCCTGCCGGAGCCAGTCCAGCAGGCGCTGAAAGTGGAGCTTGATGTCGCCCACACCCGGCGCCTGCGCCACAGCGGAGACGATCACATTGCCCGGGTCCAGCACCACCGTGCCCCCGCCGCCGCGCCGGCGGATGATGGGTACGCCATCGTTCAAGCAGACATCGAGGTTTAGTTCGAGTTCCGGTTTTCCACCCCGTCCCAGCACGATGGCCGTTGTAGGGAAAACATACGTCCGGAATTGAAAGGCCGCGCCGCCTTCGCCCGCTTTCAGCAGCGCGTTGTCGTAAGTGTACTCGTGGATGGTATAGTCCATACCGTATCCGTTTTCAGTGGTGTTTGACGCTTGCTCCTAATGTATTTCAAAAACTGTAAGGATTCAATGAGGAAACTGCCTAAAACTTATAGTAATTTTCGAATGAAATGTCCCATGATGTCATTCCTGCGAAAGCAGGAATCCAGAATAAA
>CAZYOC010000039.1:0-21551 GCA_964648415.1 uncultured bacterium
GCAAATTGGGCGTTTTTTCGCATGAGAGCCAGAGAGACCGCGAAAGTTGGGTTAAGGCATAAGAGCAAGCCGGGATAGAGGGATGCTTGGAAACAATGTTTCGTTAGAGCTGGAACCGGAGGAGATCCCCGCCTGCGCTGGGATGACATGGTTGCGCGCGGGGATGAGATGATTGTGCGCGGGATGACATCATGGTGCATTTCTTCCAAGCATTCGTATGAACGCTCCCGACACGCTCATCGAGGGATGGTTTGCAGGGCCTGCCTGAGCGTGCATTGTGCCCATCGGTTGAAGTGAAAGGCATCGCAAAGGGCATATCGGGCCATGCCTGTCAACATGTCATCCCGGAAACGAGTACACCCTCTCCTCCTTCTTTCCCCTCACCCGCAGGTGTCGTACTTTTCCTGATCCTGACGAGTCAGCACACATCAATACCATAACAACCGGGAGAGCTGCCATGCTGGACGAAGCGAAGAAACTGTGGCCGGAGCTGGAGTGGATACAGGACGAAGACCTGCGGGAGAAAACCGCGAAGACGTGGGCGATGGCGCTGGAACGGAGCCCGTTGACCGCCGCCGACCTCGAAGACATCCCTTTCACACTGCTGGTGAAAGACCTCACAGTGAGCTTCATGGCTCACAAGCGGGCGGTGGTGCACCTGTCCTACGAGAGCGCGCAGATCATGCAGAAGTTCTTCGGCGACGAGCTGCCGATCAACCTGGACGTGGTGGTCAGCGGCGCGATCCTGGCCGACGTGGGCAAGTTGCTGGAATACGAAACCGTTGACGGCAAAGCGGTACAGAGCAGCTTCGGCAAGCACATCCGGCATCCCTTCAGCGGCGTGGCGCTGGCCATGGAAGCCGGCTGCCCGGAAGAGGTGTGCCATATCATCGCCGCCCATGCCGGCGAAGGAGATATGGTGAAGCGGACCACGGAAGCCTATATCGTGCACCACACGGATTTCATGAGCTTCCTGCCGTTCAAGAACCGCGCTTGAGGAAACCATTGCGCAGGAGGCTTCATGCCACGAGTCAGCCACATGTATGTCGCAGTGATTGTTATGCTGTTGCTGTCTGGGTTGCCGTTGTCCGCAGGAGGGGAGGTCACCGTGGTGGATACCGTCGATCTGGAACGCTACGTGGGGCGCTGGTTTGAGATCGCCCGTTACCCCAACCGCTTCCAGAAAAAATGCACCGCCAGCGAAGCCCGCTACGAGTTTCGCGAGGACGGCGACATCAAGGTGACCAACATCTGCTATGACAACGAAGGGCGGATCAAATCCGACGTCGAGGGCAAGGCCTGGGTAGCCGACCCCGGGGAGAGCACCGCCAAACTGAAGGTGCGGTTTTTCTGGCCCTTCTCCGCCCCGTACTGGATCATCGACCTGGACCGGGAAGAGTACCAGTGGGCGGTGGTCGGCCATCCCGAACAGAAATACCTGTGGATCCTGGCGCGCGAGCAGACGCTTGCCGAAGAGGTCCTGCAGGGCATCCTGGATCGCTTGCCGCAACAGGGTTACGATCCGGACAAGCTCATCTGGGACCAGTGGGATTTGATTGATATCGAGTAACGCGCAATTTGTCTGAACTTATGCCAACGTTTATCGGAAATCAAAACAATGTCTGCTGTGTAGAGTAAGACAATTTCGATGAAGACGCTTTTAACTCATGCAACATCCCGTTTTTTTCTGCAATTTTGCTAATTGACAATAGAGAAAGAATATCACGTGTAATTGGTCGCTTCGAGTCCCAAAATATATGAGCACTGAGAATATCGTTTGCTGTTTGAGTTTGAAGTATTCTTAGTATTATCTCAGCCTCTGCTTCGGATTCGCATGGCATAAAATAGCATGTGTCATCAAACACAATAGGCTTATTCCCTTCAGAACCTATAACACGAAAGCGTATACTTTTATATAGACCAGAAATAGCAATTTTCCAAAGGGCATAGGTGTATTCACCAACACCAAATATTGTAAACCTAGGGCGTTTTTTATAAATTGAACTTCTACGTTTGTCCAATACGCTACTATAACTCATCAAATAATTCCATGTCTTAGGATATGCATGCTTAAGACTGGATGTATCACTTCCTACTAGTTTTTGTGGTACTAACATAAACCTTTTAATTGGTTTTATTTTTCCATTAGCAAGATCTGAGCTTTTCAACATTGGATACATAAGGTTTGTTTCAATATCTACAAGATCATCATATCCATTCCATATCTTTCCGCCATCATCTATGCGTAGTTCCATTACCTTGGCGCTATCATGCTTAATCCCAGACCTCCATACAAATTCAGATGACGTAGTGGAAATACAATCCTTGTACGTGTCCACAACCTCTACATTTGATACAAGACGGCCATTTCTTAAGCCTAATACATACGAGGGTTTAATATCATGTAGCGAAGAAAATACGCTGCAAGAGCAGTATGTTTTATCACTTCCAGGCATAAATTGAATTACCAATAAACAAGCATCTACAGCAACAGAAAAGTGTTTTTTTGCGTCTATTCTTCGTATTGCAGCATAATTAAATTTATATTTATTTTTCCAAGCGTACAGTACTGTTTTTCTTGCTATTGTTGTTTTGCATAGCATGGCTAATACAGCATTTTTCCCCTGTAGCGCCTCTATTTCTCGAATTAACATCCATTCTGAAATGTCGAAATTGCTCTTTCCCGTTATCGCCTCAATTCCATTAAACCTTTGGAAGTTCTTTTTTACAGGGAGGTTCTCGCTGCGCAGCTTTGCCAATTCAGAGTTTGTAACCCAAGGCGGGTTTCCAATTACAAGTAAAGGCTGCGCTAATTTACGAATCTTCTCTTGCCAATCATCCGTAAAAAAATCTCCTTTTATAATTTTCAGGCGTGATGAATTTATTTTCGCTGCTTCTTCTGCGTATTGTGGATTAATTTCCAGACCCAGAAATGATTCAGCCTCTGAAAACACCTGGATTGACGACTTCAAGAAGGCGCCTTCGCCGCAATTAGGCTCAAAAACAGATTTTGGGGTTATATGCTCCGCAACATGGCGACATACTTTCATCGCCAAATCAAGCGGCGTCTGCCAATCTCCGAATTCGGTGCGCGTCGATCCTTTTAATGCGTTGCCCGTAGCCATAATTAAAACACCTTTATGATACCATTAATTGAACCCGCCTTTTCAATAACTCGCCTGTATTGAAGTCGCCATTGTAGAGCATTGGAAATTGTGAGATATCCCATCTCAGGAGGTGATGACAACACTTCATCAGCGAGTTTATCTGCAGAAATGCTATCTACTGGCAGCGCTCTTTCTCCAAAGAAAGCTAGTAGATCGTCCTTGTTACCATCATTCTCGATAATATGACGAATACCACTTGTGGTTTGGTAATCGGCAGTATGTTCTGAATCTACATAGATAGAATGGAGAATTTCTAGTTTTGCTGTTCGGTGTTTGTCGTTATCTGTTTTCTTGTAGACAAAGATAAGTAACGAATAACCTAAACCAAATATATTTTGTTTAGCTGATTTGAATGGACAGGAAGATTGTGGCTGTTTGCTACTTGTAGCCTTTATGTCAATACCAAGCTCCGGAAGATCTATGCCTCGTGCTGAACTCCCTTCTTCAAATTCAAAACGTTCGTGCAGATATTTCTTAAACTTATGCTCTAGATAGGTTCCTACAGCTTTGCCGTCCGTTACGCCATAAAGCGTCGGTTCATCATGTCGAGATTCACTTTTGGAAAAACTTTCCGCAGCCCCCTGCAAAAGAGAATTAGTTAGTTTTTTCTTCATGTTAAAGTTTTTCCTTTCTTAAAACTAACAATATAGAAATAGCTAACTTGGTGTTGTCTGACTTGGCAACAGGTTAACTCGCATAACCTTAAGGCGATCTGGTAAACCTGTCTCCAAGGTGCGCGCCAAACGAACGGCGCGAACCTTGGGCTACGGCAGAGAACCACTATGCTGGCGCGAAATCGCCTTGAACTTGACTCATCAAGAAACAAGCAGAAACATTCATACCTGGTGCAACGGAACACTAGAAGTCGACTCCTCTGAACCATAGCCAAAGAAAAATCGTTCTAATTGAGGAAGGAATAGTGATACAGATACCAGCGTCGCCCCTTATTCCTGCTGTTTCCCGCGAGTCGATGCTTTCTTCTGTTTGATTTCTTCGATCACTTTCTTGTCATTGAGCGTGATGAGGATCTCCTCCATTTCTTCGTGAGTGAGCTGTCCCCCGATCTCGAATCCCTGCTGAGCTTCGATGAACATGCGGATCTGACGGTTGCGCACCCGGATCATGAAGTAGGAGATCATAAGGAACAGCAGCCCGGCCTGCACCACCAGCAGGATGGCGTCGATGCCGCGGACCTCCTTGAGCACGACGGCGGAGATGCCCAGGAACACCGTGACGAACCAGATCACGATTACCGCGCGGACTTTGCCGATGCCAAGGTGCGCGAGGCGGTGGTGGAAATGGTCCCGGCCTGCGTAGGACAACCACTCGCCGAAGGACCGCACCTTGCCGCTGGCGACACGCGTGATCGTGGTCATGATCATATCGAAGATGGGCACACCGAACAGCAGGATGGGGACCGCCAGCGAGCTGATCTTGTTCTCGGCCCAGGTTCCCATCAGGGTGGTGGCGGCGAGGGTGAAGCCGATAAACGTAGCCCCGTTGTCGCCCAGGAAAATGGCCGCGTTGCCGCCCGGCCGGAAATTATAGGGGAGAAAGCCAAGAGTGGCGCCGAGGAAGGCGATGGCGACATACGCGAAATACATCTGGTTGCCCTGGATGGCGACCAGCGTCAGGAACAGGGCGATGATGCCGCCCATCCCGCCCGCAAGACCGTCCATCCCGTCAAGGAAGTTCACCGCGTTGGTCACTCCCACCACCCACATGAAGGTAATCAGGATCTCCAGAGCGTCGCCCCACCAGACATTGGGCAGGAAGGTCACTTTCACCCCGGCCCAGATCAGGATACCCACCGCGATGGCTTGCACCAGTAACTTCAGCTTGGCGGGCAGCTCGTACTTGTCGTCGATCATCCCCGTGAGCCAGATCAGCAGCGCCCCGATCCCCACCGCTTTCATATCGAGCGAGTAGGTAAAGGTAAACAGCAGCGCGGCGCCGAACGCCCCGATGATTGCGAGCCCTCCCAGTACGGGAGTAGCCCGCATGTGCGCTTTTCGTCCCTGGGGAATATCCAGCCAGCCAAACAAGAACGACAGGCGAATAGCGAGAGGAGTCAGCAGGCTGCTGATCGCCCAGGCAACCACCAGGATGAACAGCCAGTTCAACCCGGTATCGCGTCGCTCGATCACAAAGGGGGCGGCGAAACAGCCCGCCAACACCAGCGACGGCAGCACGAGCTGCAAGGCCGATGGTTTTTGATCCTCCGCAGGCTGTGGGCTGGGTGGATGCGCCACGGTGACCGATTCCTGGGCCATTCTCCCCCTCCAACAACAGGTTAGATCAGAATCAAACGGTTGGGCATGAACGCTTCCGCGTATTTCTTATAGATCTCGATACCGCGACGGATGGCGGAGCCTTTTGCAATATCCGTAATCGGCAAACCCTCGATATTCGTACGCGCCACCTGAGAGAAATGGGCCTCCAGCAGGTCCATTTTCTTCGTGATGGTCTCTTCGATGTTCACGAACACCGTGGGGCTGAAATGCTGGGTTGTTGGGCTTTCATAAAACAGCAGGTTGGGTACGCGACGCGCGGCGGATTGGGCGCTGATCGCCATGGCGCGGTGATCCTGGTGCGTATCATGAGGCGAATGGACAATAACCACATCCGGATTGACTTTCTTAATGGACTTTTCAAGGCTCTGGATGGAAACCAGACCGTTGGGAACCTCGCAGTCGATAAACCCACCCCAGAACAGATCCCTGGCGCCCAGAATCTCTGCCGAACGCTCCGCCTCACGTTTCCGGGCTTCCGGCTCGCCGCCTCGTTCGCCGCAGGTGGCGATGTGCAGGAACACCTCGTGTCCTTCGTGTGCGTAGCGCAGCATGGTTCCCCCGCAGCCGATCTCCCAGTCATCGGGATGCGCTCCCACCGCTAAAACTCGCAACGGCCTATCTGTCGCCATCGTTACTCTCCCTTTCGTGGTGAACGAACATACCGGTCGAACCCTTCCGGACCGGCGTTCAACAACAGGTCTATCGCGCCCATGTAGGGCAGAAACTCCCCATGCGACTGGGGATAGGGGTTGGGATGGAATTCATGAAAATGCACCTTGATCCCCTCCCCCGTGAAAAAGTCCAGATCCATGTAATTCCTGCCGCCGCTTCCCGCCAGGTAAGTCACTCCCCCGATGGTGTGCCCAATGGCCGCAATGCGCTCATTCGGATCTTCCGGCAGATCTTCGAAATCAGCCATGCACCGCACTTGCGTGGTAATCCCGAACCGTTCCAGGAAAAACCCTGTGGTCGCCATACTCAAATCAGCCAGGCTGGAATACTCCTTTTCGATCACTTCTGCGAACCCGCCCAGCTCGTCGAGATGCTCCGCTTTGGCATAATTGCGACGCAGCATTTCCAGGTGTTTCGCCGGCCAGTCCTTCGAGGGATCCGGAACCATCTCATGGATGGCCGCTTTGTAGTCCCCCTTGACAGGAACCGTCAGCCACTGCCCGCCCTGCGGGGTCTTGATCTTGTTCCGGTTCTGGAATTCACGCTTGACAAACTGGACGTGTTCAAGAAAAACAAACATTTCGGCACGGTCTACCTTGTCCAGGTAGCCGAGATACGGCAGGTAATGGGGCTGGTGAACAGCGTACAACATCGCTAAACTCCCCCGTCGTTGGGGTGGTTCAATACTACAACAAACGCTTCGCCATTGCATGTGTGAAGTATAGCGCTTTTTCTTTGAATTCTACAAGAGGAGGTTGGGTTATTTCGCGTTTTTATGAGTTTTCCGCTTCAGGAGCATCCGGCTGAGACGGCCTTTTTTGAACGGCACATCATAGGACACGTGACGAATACTCAGCGTGGTTCCGCCGCCATTACGACGGTCGGCCTTTTCCTGGCTGCCGACGGAGCGGTTGAACACGGCCTCCACCGCGCCCGGCCCTTCGCGTCGTAAGCCGGAACGCGGTGCGCGGACAAACCAGCGCAGCCACGGCTCCGGATAAGAAGCCCCGCCGCACCAGTGAATCGCCGCCCCATCCTGCCAGAACCCGCGCGGCACATGGAAATGCCCGCCCACCAGCACCGCCTTGCGCTGGTCACGTATCAGGTCCTGCCACAAGCCCTCAGCCTGCAACCATTTACGGGTGCGGGATGTGTTGTGGGTGACCACCAGCACGGGACCGGCCTTCTGTAACGCCTCCTCAACCATCGCGCGCATGGCTTCCGCGTGGGAGGTGATGGTGATGTTGGACGAATACAGATCGGCGAGAAACGCCAACTCACTGTCAATGGCGATCACCTGCCCGCCATCGACCGTCTCGACACCATACCCCGTCACATTGATGGGGCGCGTGAACAGTTCTTTTCGAAGAGCCAGCACTTCCGAGTAGCTCTGCGGGTCGGGGTAGTATCCGTGGCCCAGCTCGTGGTTGCCGTTAAGCGCGATGAACCGGTCTTCGCCCCAGCGTTCCAGTTGATCCACCCAGACCAGCCCGGCCGCGTCCACCCGGTCCTCGCTGCGGCTGAGCGGCATCAGGTTGTCGCCGCCGTTGATCATCAGGTCGTATTCCTGCGTCTGCCGCTGCAGCCAGCCGTCCACCACGTCGATCACCTGGTCGGCTTCGTACCGCAGACGATCCTCAAACCGGTCCAGCATCCACTCGCCGACACAGGACGACCACTTCATGCTGCGCCGGAGTTCGGGACGGAGATGGTCTCGCGGGCCTACTCGTAAATGCAAATCACTGAAATACAACAGTCGCACGTAACACTCACCTTCACAATCTTGTTGAAACAGGAATTCTCGCCTGACGTTTTTTGATGGCTGTAATATAAGGGTTCCATCCCTACTCATGGATGAGGGGAGGATCATGATTTCCCGGAGGGAGCAAGCTTCGTACTCGCAGGCTTCAACTCACCGTGTACTGGGCTTGGGACATGCCATGTGCGGGCGGAAGTGGAAACGATTCGGAAGGGCGGCTTCTCCTCCAGCAATGAAGTATCGCTTCCTGTGAGCCCCGATCAAGCCGATCCACTAGTGCCAGTTCAGATCAGGTTGACTCGTTGGCCTTGAAACCCGACAGTGAACAGTCGGGCCAAACAGCCTACGCTCTGCAACTCAACACTCAAACTCGATCTGAATTGGCACTAGCACGTACCGGCGCTATGGAGCCGGGAATCTTTCCGAATACAGTCGCATTTGTTGACAATCCCCTACAGGTTGAGTAGCGTGTTGCTACGTCACCACAGGGACGTGCAGGGGGATAGGGAAACGTTACCACTGTACAATCATAGTGTTAGCGGTGGTTTGGCTCTACCAGCAAAACGGCACGTGACTTGCATCACCCTCCCTGAGCCCGGTTCCGCAACATGAGCAGTGACGCAACGCAGGTCAAAGGGGAGGAGTACCGCGATGGACAACACGCCAGAGTCCAACCAGTCCGTACCCGAACAGCAGGAAACTGACGTCACGCAGGAAAACATCTCCGCAGAACCCGAAGCGGGACCGGTGGAGCCCGCACCGTCGCCCATGGCGATGGTCGCCGGGGTCTATCTCGACCCGGTGAAAACCGGCCACGGCCTCCAGCAGCGCACCTACTGGGCTGTCCCTTTGATCATCGTGCTGGTGGTCATGGCATTGGGGCAGTTTATCACGTTCGACATCCAGTACCAGCTCCAGCGCGAGATCGGCATGGCGCAGATCAGCGCCATGCAGGAAAGCGGCCGCTTGCCCGCCGAGCAGGCCGAAGCTCAACTGGAACGCTTGAGCCAGCCGCCGACCACGATCAACATGATCATGTCCGTTGGCGGCATGTTGATCGGTACGCCCATTGTTCTGCTCATCTACGCCGCGTTGATGCTGCTGGTGGGCAACGTGATCCTGGGAGGATCGGCCAGGTTCAAACAGTTCTGGGCCATGGTGTGGTACGGTTCCCTGATCGGGGCGCTGGGGCAGATCATCAAGAGTCTGGTGATTCTCGCCAAGGGCGACGCTTTCGGCGCACAGTTCGGCCTCGGATTGTTCCTCGAACCGAGTGTGAAGAGCATTCCCTTCATGATTTCCCAGTTTGTCGACGTGTTCATGATCTGGGAAGCGGTCGTGGTGGGCGTGATGCTCTCCATTCTGACGAACACCACGCGCGGCAAGGGAATCGCCTGGGCGCTGGCGGTGTACATCCTCTTCGGCGCAGCGTTTGGCACGTTGAGCGCGCTGCCGGCGCTGGTGTTTGGTTGATGAGATTTACGGAACCGGTTGTAACCTGAACAGCAAAGCGGCGGTCTTGTGGACAACCCGATATTTCACGGGATTGCTGACGATACGGAAGGACGCACGATGCCACACAAGCGCGTACTGCATGGATTCCTGCTCCTGGTCTGCCTGGCCCTGCCGGCTGTGCCGGGTTGGGTGCATGCACAGCCGGCCGAACCGCCGCTGGTGGTGACCGAGGATTCCCTGTCGGTCGATGCCCTGGTGGAGCTGGCGCTGGACAACGCCGCCGACTACCAGACAGCCGTGGAGCAGCGCGATTTCAACTTCTACGCCATGCGCGGCGCCTGGGGCGCCTTTCTCCCTTCCGTAGGGGCCGACGCCCAATTCTCCAACAATCGCAGCGAAACCGAGAGCATCCAGTACTTCAACGGTGTCCCGATCGCCACGGGCGGCACGGCGGTCAACAAGAGCAGTGATTCCCGCTGGAGCCTTTCCGCCAGCGAGCAGCTCTTCGCCGGCTTCCAGCGCTGGTACGGGTTAAAGCAAGCGAAGCTTGAACTGGAGAACGGCAGCCTGACCCTGGTGCAGGCGCGCGACATCCTGGTCTACAACGTCAAATTGCAAGTGTACAACGTCCTGTCGGCGAAGGAGAACCTGGCGCTGGCCAAGGAAGTGATGGAGCTGCGTGAGGAGGCCTTGCGGTATGCGAAGACCCGTCACGAGACCGGCGAGGTCATCGAGCTGGATGTGATGCAGGCCGAGATCGACCTGGGCAACGCCCGGAACGATCTGCTGCTGGCGGAGCAGAACCTGGAGAACGCGCGTGAGATTCTGAACGTGGCGCTGGGCATCAACGTCGCCAGCCGTTTTCCCATCAAGGGTGGAATGCAACCCTTCCTGCCCGATCTTGATCCCGACGACCTGGTGGGGATCTCCCGGCGGAACAATCCCGAGTTCAAGATTCTCGACAACACCGTGCAGATTCGTAAGCAGGATGTGAAGATGCAGACGGCGGGCTACTTTCCGACCGTCAACCTGAACGCGGGCTACACACGCAGCGAGAGCGGGACCGATTACAACGAGTGGTTCCTGACGCCGAACGACACCTACATGAGCATGTCGGTTTCGCTTCGCTGGAACATTTTCGACCGCTTCCAGCGTGAGATCTATCGTCAGCAGGCGGTGGTGAACAGGCGGACGGCGGAGTGGACCAAACGGGGCCGCACCCTGCAAATCGCTTCGGACATTCGTGCGAAGTGGCGCACCTTGCAGCGCTTGTTCGAGCAGATCGAAGTGCTGGAGCGCAACCGTGAGTTGGCGCGGCGTCAGCTCGAGCTGGAGCAGGAACGCTATCGGCTGGGCGCGTCCTCACAGCTCAATTTGCGCAGCAGCCAGGTGACATTCATCCAGGCGGAGACGAACTATATCCAGAAGGTAGTCACCTTTCAGACGACCATGGCGGAACTCGAGAAGGCTCTCGGCGTACCGCTCGAGGAGGTTCAACCGTGACCGATCAAGAGACTCTCAACGGCTCCAATATTGTTCTGAAGAAGAAGAAAAAGAACAAGAAAAAGGTGTGGATCATCCTGGGCGTGGTCGTCGTGGTGGCCGCGTTGGTGGCCGCCAACATCTTCACCCAGCGCAAGCCCAAGGGCAAGCAGGTGGATGTGGAAATCGTGAAGCAGGACAGCCTGGTGCAGACCGTCGCCGCCTCGGGCAAGATCCAGCCGGAGGTGGATGTGAACATCTCCGCCAATGTATCGGGCCGTATCCTGTACCTGGGCGCCCAGGAGGGCGAATCGGTGCAACGAGGTGAGCTGCTGGTCCGTATCGAAGATGAGCAGTATGTGGCCGCGCTCGACCAGTTCAGGTTCATGCTGGCCAGCGCCGAGGCCAGCCTGGAAGAGGCGCAGAGCAAGCTGAAACGCACCAGGGAGCTGCATACTTCCGGCATGTCCTCGGACGCTGAGCTGGAGACCATGATGGCCATGGTGAAGCGCGCCGAGGCCGAAGTGGACCGCGCCCGCGCCAACGTCAACCAGGCCAAAGACGACCTGGATAAGACCTCGATCTACGCTCCCATCGGCGGGGTCCTGTCCCGGCTGAACAAGGAAGTCGGCGAGATGGCCATCGGGGCGACCTTTACCGAAGACGTCATCATGGTCGTCTCGCAGCTTGACCGGATGGAAGTCAACGCCGAGGTCAACGAGAACGACGTGGTGCTGGTGGAGATCGGCGATCCGGTGCAAATCGAAGTGTTCGCGCTGCCCGATACCTTTTTCCCGGGTATCGTGACCGAAATCGCCCACTCCGGCTTGATTCGCGGCCAGGGCACCGCCGAAGAGGTGACCAACTTCGAGGTGAAGGTGGCGGTGCGGGACCATGTGCCAGAACTGAGGCCGGGAATGAGCGCCACGGTGGAAATCGCCACTGACAGCCGGGACAAGGCGGTGGTCATTCCTCAGGAAGCGGTGGTGGTCCGGTCGCTGGAGCGGGAGAAGAAGAAAGAAGACATGGCGCGCAAAGGGATCAAGGCCGGCGACGGCGGCAACAAGCGCGACAGCGATGAAGAAGAGAAGCTGGTGGAAGTGGTCTACGTGGTCAGCAATGACACCGCCTGGGTACGGCAGGTCAAGCTGGGCATCTACTCCGACACCAAGTTTGAGATCGTGACCGGGCTGGAGCCGGGCGATACCGTGGTCACCGGCCCCTACCGGGTGCTGTCACGCGAGTTGACCAGCGGCCAGCATATCACGTTCGACATGCCGGAAGACGAGGAAGGTGACGGCGCGGCGAACAGCAGCGAGAGCGAGGAAACACTGGCTCAGGACGCGGCGGAATAACCGCAGGGAAACCATGACCCTGCATAGACGACGTTATGTCGGTTGCATCACCGGTGAAGCTGGTTTGAAGAGGTCTGTCCCTGTTTTCGCCCACTGAACTATCTGGCTTGCATGGCCCGGTTTGCTGTGCGGTTCGGTGACGGTCTGGAGTCGGAGTCGGCGATGGACGATACCGAGTAGACCTGTGATGAACGCAATGGAGCAAGCCGGGATAGATGAAAACTGTAACTCGTGGTACATTCAAAGTAGACGAGGCGAAGCAGCCGCGCAGGTGTTACCTTGCTGCCATACGCGGACGACGATGGAGTGACGATGCCCCCCCTGATCGATGTTGAAAACCTGTACAAGATCTACGAGATCGGCGAGATCGAGGTGCGCGCCCTCAACGGCGTGGATTTCCAGATTGCCGAGGGGGAGTATGTCGCCGTCATGGGGCCGTCGGGCTCGGGCAAATCCACCCTGATGAACATCATCGGCTGCCTGGATACCCCCAGCAAAGGCGTCTACCGACTGGGCGGCGAGCGTGTGGACACCATGCAGGACAACCAACTCGCCGACATCCGCAACCGTCGTATCGGCTTCGTCTTCCAGACGTTTAACCTGCTGCCGCGCGCCGACGCGTTTCACAATGTCGAGCTGCCGTTGATCTATTCCGGCATGCCGCGTGCAGAGCGCCGGGACCGTACCACCGCCGCCCTCGAACGAGTCGGCCTGGGCGACCGGATGAAGCATAAACCCAACGAACTGTCCGGCGGGCAACGGCAGCGTGTGGCCACTGCTCGCGCGCTGGTCAACGATCCGGACATCCTCCTGGCCGACGAACCCACCGGAAACCTGGACAGCCGCACCAGCTACGAGATCATGGATCTGTTCGCCGAACTGCACCAGGCCGGCAACACGATCGTACTGGTCACCCACGAAGAAGACATCGCCGCGTATTCGCGACGGGTGGTGCGTCTGCTGGACGGCAAGATCTACTCCGACAAGAAGCAGGAACCCCGCACCGAGCATCCGCCCATCCTGGACGCGGAAGTACAGAACGGGACGCATTAAGGATGGTTCATCATTTATCTCTGGCTTTTCTCTGGCTTTTGCCCGAGGCAGATATCGTTCCTAACCCGAGGGCAAAGCCCACACAAACCCTGCGAAACAGTTCACCGGTCTTGGTTTTTTATACCTTGGAAACCATACGATAACGACCGCAACCACGAGGAGCCGCATGAACTACGACATTTTGTACCAGCCGTCCTATTCCCTGGCGCGGGTCAACCTCGGCGCCGGCGAAAGCATGGTCGCCGAAGCCGGAGCCATGGTCAGCCATTCCACCGGCATTACCATCGACACCGGCATGAAAGGCGGCTTGTTCGGTGCGTTGAAGAAGAGCGTCCTGGGCGGCGAGTCCTTCTTCATGAACACCTTCACCGCCGAGACTGCGGGTGAGATTACCTTCGCGCCGCCGCTGCCCGGTGACATCAACGCCATGCGTCTCGACGGCAACACCCTGTTCGCCCAGTCGGGGGCGTTCCTGGCGGGTGAAGCCGGCATTGACGTGGACACCCAGTTCAGCGGAGCGAAGACCTTCTTCTCGCGTGAAGGCCTGTTCCTGCTGAAGATGCAGGGCCACGGGACCGTGTTCCTGTCCAGCTTCGGCGCCATCCACCAGATCACATTGGCGCAAGGGGAATCCTACGTCGTCGACACCGGCCACATCGTGGCGTTCGATGCCAGCGTGCATTTCAACGTCCGGCGTGTGGGAGGCTTGAAATCGACTCTTCTCAGCGGGGAGGGCCTGGTGTGTGATTACCACGGCCCGGGCCGGATCTGGATGCAGACCCGCAGCTCCGACGCGTTCCTGACCTGGCTCAAGCCGAAGGTGCGGGGTCAGAGCTCGGAATAAGTCTGACGGCGCTCAGAACCTACCGGGCCTTGATAAACGATTTGACGGTCTGCACCAGGAGCAACGGCAGCAGGGTCATGGCGATGGCGACGTACCACCCCTGAAGTGTCGGTCCCCGCAAGTGGAGTACGTCCGACACCACCGGCGCGTAGAGCGCACCCAGGTTGATCGCCAGGCAAAGCGCCACCGCCAGCCAGATCCACACGTTGGTGGTGATCTCGTTGACGAGCGGACGTGGCCCCGAAGTGCGCATGTTGAAAATGTGCAGCAACTGCCCCAGGGCAAGGGTCATGAATGCGACCGCGTTGGCCGTCTCCTTGTCCAGCCCCAGCCAGTGCAACGCCAGCAGCAGGCTCGCCAGGGTTGCGCCGGTATACAGCATGCTGTACACACCTA
Organism: uncultured bacterium; assembly: GCA_964648415.1. Taxonomy (GTDB): domain Bacteria; phylum Electryoneota; class Electryoneia; order Electryoneales; family Electryoneaceae. The sequence continues at coordinate 14,478 of CAZYOC010000039.1, forward strand.
TGGCGATCCAGCGCTTGCGGCTGAGGATGGGTTCGTCTTTGTCGCGGGGCGGCTCCGCCATGACATCCCCGGCGGCTTTGCCCATGCCCAGCGCCAGCGCCGGGAAGACATGCACCACGGCGTTGAGGAAAAGAATTTGCAGCGGCAGAATAGCCAGTGGCATGGGCAGCATCGAGGAGAGGAAGACCACGAAGATCATAGTCAGGCTGACGGACAGCAGGAAGACCACGAATTTCTGGATATTGGCGTAGATGATGCGTCCTTCTTCTACCGCGCTGACGATGGTGGAGAAGGCGTCATCTTTCAGGATGATGTCCGAGGCATCGCGTGCGACCTGGGTGCCGCGCCGGCCCATGGCGACTCCGATGTCGGCCCGGGTGAGCGCCGGGGCGTCGTTGACCCCGTCGCCCGTCATCGCCACCACCGATCCGGCCCCCTGGTGCAGGGTGATCAGGTTCAGCTTCTGCTCCGGCGTGACACGCGCGAAGAGATTCGCTTCCAGGAGTTTTTCCTTCTCGGAATCGCCCAGTTCGTCCACTTTGCCCAGGTCGCGGCCATGAATGACCGGGGCGTCCGCGCTGTCCACCAGGCCGACCGCCTGCCCGATGGCGAGAGCGGTTGCAGGCTGATCGCCCGTGACCATCACCACCCGGATCCCGCTCCGTTTACAGCGCGCGATCACGTCCTTGACATCCTCCCGGGGCGGATCCAGCAGACCCACATGGCCCAGGAAAGTCAGCTTTTCAAAGGGAGACGCGTCGCTGTTGTCCACACGCTTTTCCGCAAAGGACAGCACACGCAGGCCCTGCTGAGCCATGTCACGCGCCTTCTTCTTCCAGGACTCGACGGTCTCCTCATCCCATGAACCGCCGTTGGAACCGGCATCGCTGGTGCACACTTCCAGCACCGCCTCCGGCGCGCCTTTGACCGCGAAACGGTACGCGTCGCCCTCTTCGTGGACCGTCGCCATCATCATGGTGTCGGAATCGAAGGCGTATTCACGGACTTCGGGATATTCTTCCAGGAGCCCGGCGCGTTGGAGCCCGCCCTTCCCGCCGGCGGCCAGCAAAGCAGCTTCCATGGGGTCGCCGTGGGCTTCCGCGTCCTCGTCTTTATCGTCCTCCAGTTCCGCATTGTTGCATAACATGCCGTTTTCGATGATGCGGCGCAGACGGTTGTTGTCGTCGAGGCTGACGGGCTCGTCTTCAATCTGGAAGGGGGACCGGTCGCTGTCAGGGTTCTGTGTGATATGCATGTCCGCATCGGGTGTCAGGATGCGGGAGACGCTCATCTGGTTTTCGGTGAGTGTGCCGGTTTTATCGGTGCAGATGACGCTGGAGCCGCCGAGGGTTTCCACGGCGGAGAGACGGTTAACCAGGGCGTTGCGCTTCGCCATGCGCCACAACCCGCGCGCCAGGGCGATGGTCGCCACGATGGGCAGACCTTCCGGGATGGCCGCCACCGCCAGGGCCAGGGCGCTCTCCACCAGGGGACGCAGCTCCTTGCCCGCCAGGAAACCGCCCGCAACAATGATCAGCGCCATGGCTACCGTCAGCCAGATGAACTTCTTCCCCAGGTCGTTCAAGCGGTGCTCGAGCGGTGTGAAGCCTTCCTCGTCGCCGCTGATCTGTTCGGAGATCCTGCCCAGTTCCGTCTGCAAGCCCACCGCGGTGACAATCGCTTCCGCGTTGCCTCGTGTCAGCGCCGTTCCCCGGTAGAGCATACAGCTCCGGTCGGCGAGCGAGGTGTCCTCCTCCACTGAATCGAGGGATTTGTCGACCGGTACGGATTCCCCGGTCAGGGTGGATTCATCCACCGACAGGTTGGATTTCTTCACCAGGCGGGCATCGGCGGGCACGAGGTCGCCGGCTTCCAGGACCAGGACATCTCCCACGGTCACCTTTTCCGCGGGAATGGTCGTCAAGTCGCCCTCACGCCGTACCGTCGTGGTAAACTCGCTGAGTTGCCGCAGGGCTTCGATGGATTTCGCGCTACGCAGTTCGGTGATAAACCCGATGCCGGTGTTGACCAGGATGACCACGGCGATAGTGATCCCTTCGGGGATTTCACCGAACGCGAACGCCACCGCTCCCGCGCCCGCGAGAACCAGGATGATGATACTCTTGAACTGGTTGAGCAGGATGGTCCAGGGGCTGACCGATTCGGCTTCTTTCAGACGGTTGGCGCCGAACTCGCGCAGGTTCTCCCGGGCTTGCTCCGAAGAAAGCCCCTCCTCCGGCTGTACGCTGAGTTCCCGGGCGGCAGCCTCCGCGTCGAGAACCCGGGGTGGTTTGGACAGGCGCTCTCGGGATGATGGTTTGTGGTTGTTGTCCGGCATGGTGTCTGTGTTGAATGGCCTTCCTGTTGAGTTATCTTGAAGTAAACACATGGCGGATACATTTTGAAGTCAGGAATTGGGGGTTTACGCCAGGGCGAGCCGCGGTTGGTTCCTCCGCCGGGGAGCGTTCGGGGCGCAAGGCAAGGTTTTTCTGAAGTTTCCCGGAGGGATTTGTGAAGCGTTTCCCCGTTGCGTGTTGCGCCGATTGCAGGTACTTTCCAGCATGAAGAAGCCAGGTAAAGCCGCTTCGCAGGAACGCAGCGTCACCGACGCCGGTGTCGCTTTGCTGGCGCGACGGGACCATTTTACCGCCGAGCTGCGGACCAAACTGCGGCAACGGGATTTTTCGCCCGAGGAAGTGGAACAGTTCCTTCAATACGCCGAATCCCGCGGCTGGCTGGATGACCGGAAGTGCGCTGAGAAGTATGTGAACGAGCAGGTGCGTCGCGGAGGACACGGCCGCTACTGGGTCAAGGCCAAGCTGGAGCTGAAGGGAGTATCGGGGGATCTCGCCGGCGAGGTGCTGCGTATACTCTGGGATGACGCGCTTGAAAGGGCGTTGGCGCAGGCGACCCTGGACCGGCGCGGGACGCAGGGCGAAAACAACTCTCGAAAAGAAGCGTGCAAGCTGTACGGCATGCTGGTCCGGCGCGGGTTCGACCGGGCCATCGTTGCGGATCTGCTGCGTGATTGGACGTCGGAAGAGGAGGCGGATTAATCTCCTCGTAACAAATGCAATCCCACTTTCGAGACCGTATATTTGGGTAACGAAAAAGAACGACGGTGTAAGGAGATCCTGATGGACAAAGAGATGATTCGAGACAAGCTTTCTATCCCGGTGCGCGGGTTGATGTCGATGGCCTCTCACCTGTGGGTGTTGGGACGCTTGCGCAAGACAGCCGTGGAGTTGTACACTCAACGGAAAGATATTGTGCGGGAGTGGACGGACAGGCTGACCCCGCGCTTTTTGAGAAGTGAGCCTGAAGTGACGGCTCCGCCGTCCGTTGTGCATAGAGTGTTTTCTCGTTCCACCAACCTCGAAAAACTACCCAAAGGGGGAGCAATGGCTGAGACGAAGAAAGGCTGGCCCTGGTTCAGAATTATCCTGGTGCTGGGCATTGTGATCGCATTGGCGATTTTCATTCTGGATCGCATCCTGCCGAAGCCTTACGAAGATGACGATCTGGATGACGCCTGGGCGGATGAAGATGATGACTTCGGCGATGACGAATTCGCGGAAGAGCGTCCCCCGGCAGCCGACGCCGCCTACGATTTCAACGAAGAAGACAAGGCGGAAGAGGAAGCGGAAGAAGAAGAAAAGGAAGACAAGTAATCTCGATCATGCCGGATCGTGACGGGATACGGGAGTGGCGACCATGAGATTTTTGAACGGCGCCATCTCCATGGTCGGCGGGATTATCGGCGTCGTGCTGCTGGTCGCCGCCATCGTTGATGGCCGGCTGACGGCCTCTACGGCCATCCTCAGCGGACTGTTGATCCTTTTCGGTTTGACCGCCCTCTGGGTGAGAGTGACCGCCGCAAGACGACGACGGCGGTCCCAGCCCGAACCTTCAGGGGAGAGTGACGAGCCCTGAAACACGACCGGACCATGACGATGCAAGTGTTTGCTACGACCCGGATCAGTCCCTGATCCGGGTTCGTGCCATTAAAGGCAGTGAGGTGCAGCGTGACCGCCGCGGAAATTCGGCAACTTTTCCTGGATTATTTCAGAAAGCAGCATGACCACCGGATTGTCCCTTCCGCCCCTGTGGCGCCGCAGGACGATCCCACCCTGCTGTTCACCAACGCCGGCATGAACCAGTTCAAGGACGTGTTCCTCGGCAAGGGCGAACGGCCCTACACCCGGGCGGTGGACAGCCAGAAATGCATCCGTGTGTCCGGCAAGCACAACGACCTGGAAGAGGTCGGCCCCAGCCCCATCCACCACACCTTTTTCGAGATGCTGGGCAACTGGTCCTTCGGCGACTATTACAAGGCCGAGGCCATCCGCTGGGCCTGGGAGCTGATGACCGAATACTACAAGCTGGACAAGGCCAGGCTCTACGCCACCGTGTACCGTGAGGACGATGAAGCCCACAAGCTGTGGGAGTCCGAAACGGACATGGCCCCGTCCAACATCAGCCGTCACGGCGAAAAGGACAACTTCTGGGAGATGGGCGAGGTCGGCCCCTGCGGGCCGTGCAGCGAGCTGCATTACGACCTGGGCGAACCGTTGCCCGGCAAGGTCAGCGGTCCCGACGACGGCCCCAATACCGACACCGGCCGCTATATCGAGCTTTGGAACCTGGTGTTCATCCAGCACCACCGTGACAAAGACGGCGTACTGCACGACCTGCCGGCCACGCACGTGGACACCGGGGCGGGGCTGGAACGCATTGCGCGGGTCAAGCAGGGAGTCGGCTCCAACTACGAAACCGATCTTTTCCTGCCGCTGATAAAAGCGGTCGAGGAGATGACCGGCGTGGCGTACAACCCCGGCGAGTTCTACATCCCGCACCGGGTGATCGCCGACCATATCCGTGCGCTGAGTTTCGCCATCGCCGACGGCGTTCTGCCCAGCAACGACGGCCGCGGGTATGTGCTGCGGCGTATCCTCCGGCGAGCGGCGCGGTTTGGCCGGGAACTCAACATCGACGGCCCCTTCCTGATCGACCTGGTGCCTGTGCTGGTCGACATCATGGGTAACGCCTACCCGGAAGTCCGGGAACGCGAAAAGCATATCCGCCACGTGATCCAGGCGGAAGAGGAGAGCTTCGGACGCACCTTGTCCACCGGGCTGGTGAAATTCAACGAGTACTATTCCAACGCTCTGGAAGACCTGGAGAAGAAGGACGCCTATCGGAGATGGGCGGAAGAGGTGCAGGCGCTGCTCACCGACGACATGCTGGATTCACGCACTCTGGAAACACTAAACGACGCCCTGACCGAAGTGATCCGTCCGCCCGAGGACCGCAAGCAGGAGTTCTACAGTCCCTACGTGCTGGACAGTATGCTCGAGGGCGCATTTGACGTGCTGAAAGGGCACATCGGCGAGGAAAAGGTCCGTGAGCTGGCGGACAGGTATGAACAGGGGAAGCACGGCGTCGTACTTGGCGGCGAAGCGGCGTTCGACCTGTACCAGACCTACGGCTTCCCGGTGGACCTCACTCAGCAGATGGCGCGGGAACGCGGGATCCGTGTGGATGATGCCGGGTTCCAGACCGAGCTGGAGAAGCAGCGCAGCCAGTCGCGTGAAACCAAGAAATTCGTGCTGGGCGAAGGCAAGTTCATCACCGTCACCGAAGGCAAGCATAGCGAGTTTGTGGGCTACGAACGGCTGAGCGCACGCACCACCATCCGTGTATTTCGGATGACCGAGGGGAACTGGACCGACTCCGGCGCCGAGGACAAACCCGACCCGACGCTGGAAATCGTGCTGGAGAAGACGCCGTTCTACGCGGAATCCGGCGGCCAGGTGACCGACACCGGAACCATCACCGGCAGCGAGCTGGAGCTGGAGGTGGTCAACGTGTATCAGGACGGCGACATGCGGGTGCATGTCTGCAAGGCGAAGCGGTTGCCGGAGGAGGAGTTCGACTGGCCGGGGCACGTGGAGGCGGTGGTCAACGCCGAGCGTCGCCGTCGCATCCTGCCCCATCACACCACCACACACCTGGTGCAGGCCGCCTTGCAGCGCTACCTGGGCAAGCATATCAGCCAGGCGGGCTCCTGGGTCGGGCCGGACTACATGACCTTTGACTTTACCCATTTCGAGAAAGTACCGGCTGACGTGCTCCGGAAGGCGGAGGATCTGGTCAACCAGTGGGTGCGCCATGACCTGCCGGTGACCGACCAGCATACCAGCGTCGAGGAAGCGAAACAGATGGGCGCCATGGCGCTGTTCGGCGAGAAATACGGCGACGTGGTGCGGATGATCTCCATCGGCGACGAGGATGAGGAGTACGTGTCACGGGAGCTTTGCGGCGGAACCCATGTCAGCCGCACCGGCGAAGTGGGCCTGTTCCGGATTGAAGCGGAGAGCGCGGTGAGCGCGGGAGTACGGCGGATCGAGTGCACCGCCGGCGCGGCAGCCTACGAGAAAACTCGCCTCGAACGCGAGACTTACAACCACTTGGTGGACATGATCGGGTCACGCGGCTCCGATCCGGCGGAGAAGATGGCCAAGCTGCTCGATCAGCGTAAAGAGATGGAAAAGGAGATCGAGCGGTTGAAGAAGGCGGCGTTGCAGGGAGCGGTGGACTTCATCCGGGATTGGGGCGGTGAAGTGGTGACGGATGCCGCCGGGCCGATCACGCTGGTCAGCGGGGTGTATGAGGCCGCTACAGATCGCGACGCGTTGCAGGCCGCAGCCGACAAGATTGTGGACGATCTGAAGAAGGCGAAGCAGGAAGGCGTGGGTATCGTCGGCGCGAAACTGGACAAGACCTTCATGATCGTGGCGGTGGCGACCCCGGGGCTGGTGAAGGAGAAGAAAGCCCACGCCGGCAAGCTGGTGGGGGCGATTGCGCAACGCGCGGGCGGCGGTGGCGGCGGCAAACCCAACTTCGCCTCAGCGGGCAGCAAGGACAGCGAGAAAGCCAACGCTCTGCTGCGGAACCGCAGAGAGATCGAGGCGATTGTTCACGAGGTGCTTGACTGACGGCGCCCCCAGGGAATGCTAACTATAGGGCCTGTTGCACGAATTCTGATGTCTCTCATTCCAGCGAAGGCTGGAA
>CAZYOC010000040.1:0-21433 GCA_964648415.1 uncultured bacterium
GCGAAATCGCCTTGAACTTGACTCATCAAGAAACAAGCAGAAACGTTCATACCTGATGCAACGGAGCACTAGAAGCCCGGCCGGAAAGTGTGATTCAGACATTTCTGCAGGATTCGCCGGTTCTCATTGCTGAATCGCCTGCAACGGAAGTGTTTCATAAACAGCGTGATAGCGCTGGAGCGTTCGTTGTATGAGAACCGGGATTTGGTCGGTATTTCGCAAAAAGTGGGTTTCCGGCCAGACTTCTAGGCGTATGACTTCCGCACATCGCACGGTCGCACCGGCAAACGCCTGGCGGCTCGCGGACAGCATCGGTCAGGCTCACGCGCTGTTCTCGAACGCGGTCGGGGAGGCAGTGCGTGATTCCGGGTTGACGGTCAAGGAGGCCATCGCTCTCTGGATTGTGGATCAGCATGAGGGGGAACTGACACAGACCGAATGGGGACGGTTGCAGGGGGTGACTCGGCAGCGGGCGCATGTCATCGCGAAGCGCCTGGAGCAAAAGGGCCTGGTGAAGGTTGAACGGCAGGGACGTGATTCACAGGTGCACACCCTGCCGATGGGGCGTAAACTCGTCGAACTGAACAAAGAAGTGGTCGGTGATGTCTTGGCGGACGTGTTGGACGGGATGCCGCGTGGTGATGTCCGGCGCCTGCAGGGCCTGTTGACCCAGGTGATTGCCCAGCTCTCCAGGTCACAGGTTTCCCCCGGAAACAAATCCCGAGCTTGAGGCCGTGCCTCAAATCCGGGATTTGTAAAGAGTTCTCTGTGCAACGTACTGAGGCAAAGCCTTTCTCATTTCATTAGAATGACCTTCTGCGTCTGATGCACTCCCGCCTGCGGGGCGTTGAAGCGGATGAAGTACGCGCCGCTGGAATAGGGCAACGCGTTCCAGGTCAGTTCATGCCGTCCCGCTTCGATCGTCCGGTCCGCCAATACCGCTACACGCTGGCCCAGCAGGTTGAACACCTCCAGCGTGACATCCGTCGCCTTTGCCACGTCAAACCGGACCGTCGTTACCGGGTTGAACGGGTTCGGGCTGATGTGACGCAGGGCGGTTTCAGTCGGCAGCGAGTTGGGATCCTCGACGGGAACGTCCAGCAAACCGGGTTCCGTGGTCGCCACCACCCAGAAACGGGTGTAGTAATACTTGCTCTGGTAGGGCGTATCGACGTTGAGGATGTACTCGTCCTGCTCCCGCATGTCACCTACCAGGAGGTGATCGGGGTTGGGGGAGAACGGTGCGCCGGTGAACTCGTACAGGCGCAGTGTGACATCGTTGGGTACAGAAGAGATGGTCGGCCACTGGAGTTTCACGTCCACCGGGTAGGCCGGGCCGGCGCCGGGTACGGACGTGTCATGGTAGAACCAGCCTTCCATCAGCCATGCCTTGTAGTCTACGTCGCCCAGGTTGTTTGAGCGGAAGTCGAAGGTCAGGCGCTCGGTCGGGTTGTTCTCTTCGTTAAGCAAACGGCTGCGGAGGAAGATGGCTTCCTTGGCGACCGGGGCGAACTCGAAGGCGTCGTATTTGTCCAGGCCGTCCTCGACTTCATCGCCCACGCCGATCCAGTTGTAGTAGTCCACCTGCAGGGCGTCGGTGCGGCGCGCGGTCAGGGTCAGGCTCCAGTCGAGCACCTCGTCGAGCTCGTCGAGGTTGTTGTCGAGGGACTCGTCGGACGCTTCCGGTTGGAACTGCATCCAGACGGAATCAGTGGACGTGGTCACCACCCAGAAACCTTCCCACTTGTCGATCCGGCCGGACCGGACCTCGTAATACTCGTTGGCGTGATTCCAGGTGTAGGCGTACCGGTTGACCCAGTTGTAGGGCGCCTCCGAGGCTTCATCCAGCGTAATCCAGGTCGCCTGGTCGTCGGAGAATTTCACATCGGACCAGTCGATGGCGTAGCTGAAGGGGTTGGCCATCTGGTTGAGCCCGTAGCCGCCCTCTTCCTGCGCACCAACGAGCTGCACTTCGTACGGTTCCTGCGGCAGGGCGTATTTGTGAATGTCGATGTAGATGAAGGGCGGTACCGGGTCGCCGTCGGGAATGGCGCCGTAGTTCCACACGAACCAGTAACCCAGGCCGGGGGAGATGTCCGGCGGATCGCCGGCGTCGACGTAGTTGCCGCTGTGGCCGATCTCGTCGGGCTCACGGTAGCGCAGGTAGCCGACGAAGTTTCCTTCGTCGCTGTCCGTGCCGTTGGTGTAGCGGCTCCAGCGCCAGGTCTGGTCTTCAAAGCCGGGATCGGTGTAGTTGACATCATCGCCCCAGGCGCTGTCGGGGTTTTCCTGCTGGTCGTCCTCGTAGGGCATCACCGGTGTGCCGATGAAGATGTACTTGTCGCGCAGGACGATCTTTTTGGACTGGGAAGTTCCGCCGCCGCCGCCGGGTTCGCCGGGCCAGCTTCCGGTTCCGCCGCAATGGTAGCAGCAGCCCGCGCCGGTCACGCCGCCCCAGTAGCCCATGTTGATCCGGCCGCCGTTGGGGTCGGGCTCGTGGCTGTAGTCGGTCCAGGGATCGCCGCCGTCGTAGGGTGTGCCCGTGTCGATGCAGGGACTGCCCGACTGGATGGTGAAGTCGATGCTGTCCGGCTCTGCGAACAGGGGATCGGACTTGATGTTGCCCGGGCCGTTTACTGTGCCGCCGCCCTGTTTCTCCACATCGCTATACTCGAAATCGGTGCGGTTGCTCCGGTACGTGGTTTCGCTGCCGTCGTGGTCGTCGTTGTTGCCCCACACGATGGTGTTGCAGGCGACGATTTCACCCTGGTTGTGCATCCCGAAGGAGGGATAATCCTGCCCGGCGCTGTTCCAGGCAACAGTGCAGCTTACCAGGTCGATCTGGCCCTTGCGCATGTAGATCGCGCCGCCATTGCGCTGAGCAGTGTTCTCGGCAAACAGGCCGTTGCGGATGTAATAATCCGGCCCGTTGGAATTGTTCCAATCGAAGTAGAGCCCGCCGCCTTCTCCTGCGCTCCAGTTGCCTTCCTTGACCGCGGTGTTGCCGTAGAAGACGACGCTGTCCAGGTGCATTTCGTCATAGATATTGTAGGCTAAGAGCCCGCCGCCGTTGCCGTTGGCGGTGTTCTGGTTGAAGACCACATTGTTCATTTTCAAGCTGTTGATCCGCTTGGCGTACATCCCGCCGCCGTCGTATTCCGACCATTCGTGGGTGCTGCCGGAGGTGTTCAGCGAGATCGTACCGTTCCTCAGCTCCACCTGGTCCACTTTGTCCACATACAGGCCGCCCCCTTCGCCGTACGTACCGGTCTCGTTTTCGATCACGCTGAAGTTGGTCAGCAGGAGCAGGTCGACGTTGTTCTGGTTCCCGTAGACATACATCCCGCCGCCGTCCTCATCACCCGACACGTTGGCGCAGAGGGCCATGTTATTGAAATGGAGGCTGTCGACATGCGGGTTGGTCCACAAGTAAACCCCTCCGCCTTCGCCGTACACCGTTTCGCAGTTCTCAACGAACAGGCCATCGAAGGTGGCATAGTCCTCAATGTCACGAATATACAGGCCGCCGCCTTCGTGATAGGAGCGGGCCGTGTTGATGGTGACATCCACGGCTTCAATCGCGCCGTTGGCATCCTCGAGGTAGATCCCGCCGCCCTTGTTCCACTCGTTGTAGGCGTTCTCGATGGTGACTTCTGCGAGGGTCAGCAGGCCGTCGATATCTTTGATGTACAGCGCGCCGCCCTTGTCGTGGGCGTAGGTGTTTTCCAGTGTGACATCAATCAGGTTGACGGGGCCGGCGACGTTCTGGATGGCGATGGCGCCGCCGTCATCCCAGCGCGCCGTGGCGTCGTCCACCGAGATGCCGCTGAGGGTCAGCGCGGAGGTTCCGTTGCCCGGATCGCCGATGTTCTTCAGGTAAATCGCTCCGCCGCTGTTCTTGGCCTCGCTCTGGTTGACCGTGATGTTGTTCAGGGTGAGGGCGACTTCCTGGGAGTTGTGGCCGTGGTTCTTAATGGCGATCGCGCCGCCGTCGTCATAATTCCCGTTGGCGTCGTTCGCGCCGCAATAGAAAATGTCCAAGCCGTCGATGGTCAGATCGCCGGAGTTGTCGTACATGTAGACCGAGCCGCCGTTGTGGAAGGCGAACGCTGAATCGGAATCAATTTCGGTCAGGGTAATGTCGCCGGAGACGCTGCGGAAGTAGAAGTCGCCGCCGTCGCCGTATTCTGCGTAAGAATTCACCAGTGTGACGCTCGAGATGGCGATGGAGTCAGCGACGGTGTTGAAATACAACGCGCCGCCGTGGTCTTCGGCTTGAGAGTCCTCGAATTCGCAGTCGGACAGGGTAAACGAGCCGCTGAGGTCATTCACCCAGACCACGCCGCCGTCGGACCAGTGCGCCAGGTTGTCGGTGAAGGTGGAATTCGTGATGTGGATATCGCCGGTGACTTCCTGGATTTTGAACACGCCGCCGTTGTGCTCGCTGTCGCCGCCGTCGACGGTGATACTGTCCACGGTGACATCGCCGGTGAAATCATGGAGATAAAATGCCGGATCGCCCGCGCCGCTGGAGCTGAGCTCGATGCCGTCGACCAGGAGGTTGTCGAAGTTGATATCGCCGGTTGAGCCGGTGACCTCGATTCCGCCTCGGTAGCCTTGCAGGTGTATGTCACGCAGGCTGAAGCTGCTGGGGCCGTCCACCTCGAACAGGTAGTAATCCTGCCAGGCGGGGACTCCGGAGCCGTCGAGAATGGTCGAACCGACACCCGCGCCCACGATCTGGATGTAGCCCACGTCACCGACGGTGATGGGGAATTCTTCGCCGCCGTCCCGGTCATACGTGCCCGCCGCGACATGGATCACCGCCGGGTCGCCCACTGTGCCGGTGACATTGTCCACGGCATGGGCGAGAGTCCGCCAGGCGTTGCCGGGAGTGGTCCCGTTGTTGCCGTCGGACCCGGAAGTGGAAACGTAGAAATCACCGGCATGCGCCGTCAGGGTGAAGGCGGCCAGGATGATGAGCAGTGTCGTAACGGTACGCATGATGCGCTCCTCGGCAGCGGGACGGGGTGTATCGTTCATGTTGCTCAAGCCCCGCCTGCGTGTCTTGTTTTGAATCAGCTATCTGATAACATAAGCGTTGGTGCAACTGTGACGCCAGAAACCGGCCATCCGGGAAGTAGACGTACTCCTCCTTCCCATAGCTTAAGATAGGGTGTTCTCTTTGAAAAAACTCTACTAAAAAACAAGGAATTAGCTTTGGCTTTTCATCTCTTTTGGGTATTTTAGGGATTATGTGTGGCGGTTTGTATGATGTAACTCACAGGGAGGGTATGGAAGGAGAATTCGGTATGGCGCGATAGGCTGTTGCGACATTCAGCTGTGACGGCAAACCAGCCCATCAGACTGGCGTAAAGTGCGAGAGGAATCTCATTCCAGCGAAGGCTGGAATCCAGACATGTCTATATACTACAAGATGTTAGCTATGAAAACCCATCATCGAAACTACTCTGGTTCTGAGGCGCTAACTTATTATATTCTTGCACCTTGCCTGGATTCCAGCCTTCGCTGGAATGAGAGTGATTTAAGTAATGAGAGTGATTTTAGCTTTGATACAGTCAGGGAGACAGGTTTGTCCTCTTTGACAACCACAGAACCGGGATGTATTGGGCGGTGACAAACTGAGATCGCGTCATTGTTGACCAGAAACAGTTCAACGCAAGTATATATCACCGGCTACATTGAAAGAAAATGACGCCTCTTGAAATATCCGAGTCATTCACGACCGGGACGGCCGTGTTACCCTGGCGGCCACCGGCAGTGTGGGCAAAGCGGACCAGGCGAGGGTTTCCGTGAGCCTTGTTATCTGTGTCTTTTGTTTCGCATGCCCCCAAGAACACCGTACCTTTCAAGGTTATACCGAATTTACGGAAGAACCAGCAAACGCAGAAAAGGACGACCTTGACGCAGGGCGCACCACAAGACACCGTGCCGGAAAAGGCCGATGTGCAGACGAAACCGAAGCGCTCACTCCTCGCGCGAGCAGGCATCGCGTTGGGCGTGCTCCTGCTCGTGTTTGCCGGTCTGCTCGCCACGTTGCTGGTGCTGATTACTCTGCCGCCGGGGGAGAAGCTCGTGGCGCGCCTGGCCGAGCGGCAGCTTCGTAAGCAGCTTGGCGTGGCAGTGGAGATCGGTGGGTTCGAGACCAACCTGCTGTCGCGTCTGGAGCTGCGCGATGTCGTACTCCCGCAACCCGATGACAGCACCCTCGCGCCCCTCGCCCGCATTCCCCGGGCGAGGGTGACCTGGGAACTGCTGCCGCTCTTGAAAAAGCGCATCGTGATCCCCGAGATCCGGATCGACAGCCTGCATGCGCTGATTCGTCGTGACGCAGACGGCAACATGATCTTCCCGCAGTTCGGCGGCACAGAGGACACCGCCGAAGCCGACACAACAGCCGTTGAGACGTCGAAACCCGACGCTCAGGAAGCGCAAAAGAAGCCGGGCTTCCAGTTCGTGCTGGGCAAAGCGGAGTTGCTGCACGCCACGTTGCGTTACGATGATGCCGCCATCCCGCTGGAATCCAGCGTTCACAACCTGAACCTGACAGCCACGCAGCCCGATTCGGTATCCTATGCTGTCGAGCTGCGTACTGATTCGAGCTTTACGGACTTCGACGGCAGCCGGGCCTTCGCCAACGACTGGCTGTTGACCGCCACCTGGGCGGAGACGCTGGTCACGGTGGACACGCTGCATCTGACCTTGCCCGGCCTGGACCTGGACTTCGGGCGGACGCGGCTCGGGCTGGACAGCGTGGTCACGCTTGACGGCTCCGCGCGGCTGGCCGGTGATCCCCATCCGCTTACCCGGGCGTATGGGCGCTACATCCCGGCGGACTATCGTCCCATTCGTGGTAAGCTGAACCTGCGGGCGGAAGCCTCCGGGCCGGTGACCGATTTGCGGGTCCGTGCGACTCTCGATGCGCCGTCGTTGCGGATCCCAAACTGGAAGGTGAACAACGCCCGCCTTGAGGCGGCGTACACCTCGGAGAAGGTGACCCTGTCGGAGCTGCGATTGGGCGCGTTGGGCGGTACGCTGGAGGGGAACGGGCATCTCACGTTCTCTGACCCATTGGACCACGAGCTGGAGCTGCGGCTGACCTCCGTGCAGCTCGAGCAGCTCCTGACCAGTCTGGATCAGGACTCGCTGCCGGTGCGCGGAAGTGTGAGCGCGTTGCTGCATTCCCGGGGTGAGATTGTGTTCCCGGAAGGCTTCGCCGCGTCGCTGGATATGCGTGTCGATGAGCCCGGCTACGACACGCTCGGCCTCGACTACATCATCGGCCGCCTGTCGTATACGATGGGCCGATCGGAGGTGCAGGTCACCAGTCACCAGACGCAACTGACTGCTGATTTGCAGCTTTCCAAAGCGACCATGGAGGGCGACTTCGCTTTCCAGGTTCCCTCGATTACGCCCTACGCCGCCATGTTCGACACGAACGAGGTCACCGGACGGGTTGACATGAACGGGACTGTGACCGGTCCGTACGGCCAACCGGATGTCCGCGCCAAGCTGTATGTGGGGGAGGTGACGTACCGCAACTTCCCGCTGGATACGCTGGAAGCGGTGTTCCTGTATGAAGACGGTGTCCCGAAACTGCGGGATGGCCGCCTGAAAGGGGAAATCACGCAGATCGATTCCACAGCGCCCCCGTTTGGCGTTGATGGCTTGAAGGGCAGTTTCAACTATGAGGGGACCGCGGAATGGTCGCCGGACAGCATGGAGGCGTCGTTTCGGGTCAACCTGGCCTCACTGGGTGTGGATACATTTCTCATTGATGACGCCAAGCTGCTGGTGGTTGCCGATGAAGAGGATATTCGCATCAAGGAGCTGGAGCTGAACTGGAACCGCTTGCAGGTGAAGGGCGACGGGCGCTATGACTATCACAACGGCAGCGGGCGGGGACGAATCAACTTCTTCAACAGCGAGAATCCCGATGAGCGCATGGGCCGCATCATTGCCATGTATGACCAGATCGACTCCATTATGACGCTTACCGTGCAGGGGATCGGCTTCAACCTGCAACAGGTGAACACCTTCCTGCCGGAGCCCCGGGATGTCGAAGGCGCGTTGACCTTCAACCTCGGTTTCGAGGGCACGATGCAAAATCCTGTCGCGGACCTGGTGCTCCGCATGCACAATCCCCGCATCGGGCAGGTGGCGTCGGACACCATCGTCGCCCTCGCACATCTGGATACCTCGGCGGTGGAACTGAGGCGGTTAAACGTATACCAGCAGGGTGACATCACCAACCAGGCTCAGGGAAAGGTGTTGTTCACCCGGGATTCCAAGGGCGGGCTGACCCCCGACCGGGACGAACCGATCAGCTTTGAGGCTTCCGGGTACGGTCTGGACCTGCGCATGTTGAATCCCTTCCTCCCGGACCAGCAGACCATGACAGGGCTGGGGAACTACAAATTCAACCTGAGCGGCAGCATTGAAGAGCCCCATGTGAAAGGAGAGCTCCGCATCGCTGGCGGAGAATACCAGGTTGATCCCTTCTCGCCGCCGATCACCAACATCAATATGGCCATGGCGCTGGAGGATTCTCTCATCAACATCAAGGCGCTGACCGCTCACATTATGGACACGGATTTCAAACTCAAAACCATGATCACGGTGAACGACGTGCAGCACATCAACGCCCGGATTCACCTTGCGGTCAATGACGAGGACGCCATGGTGGGGAACGGCTGGCTCAGTGGAGACAGCCTGGAGTTCGGCTTCAATATCGACAAGTTCCAACTGGCGGCGTTGCAGGCGTTCACCCAGGATGCCAGAAGTCTGGACGGTGAATTGTCCACCACCATGATGATTCATGGAGCCGTGTCAAAACCTCGGCTCGAAGGGAAACTGAAGGTGAAGAAGTTGACCCTGCATCCTCCGTTCTTCGAGGACCGCCTGGTGCGGGGTACGATTGATATGGAATACAACCTGAAGGAAATCAAGCTGAATCGCTTTGAGATCGCCCAGGAAGGTAAAGGGCTGATCCGTGCGGAGGGGAACCTCGGGTTTGATGATGAGGGGATCTCCGATATTGACTTTTCAGCCTCGTTCCACAATCTGAATTTCGCCGGCGACGATCTGTTCGAAGCAGAGCTTGCCGAAAGCAGAATCGACTACACGAAGAATGGCGATACGTATGACCTGACCGGCAATGTGGAAATCCGGGAGGCCCGGTACACCCAGACTCTCTCCATCAACAAGTTGCTGGCGATGATGGACACGCCGGAAGCAGTGCAGACCCTGGAAGATCCCAACCCCCTTCTGGCCAACACGCGGTTGAATATCCAGATCGATAAGACCAACAACATCTGGGTGGATAACAACCTGGCGCGGGTGCGCATGGAGCTGGAAGCCGCCGTGACCGGCTCCGCGCTCGATCCCAATGTCACAGGCGATGTGATCGTGGATAACGGCGCCGTCAGCTACCTGGCTCGGAAGTTCGATATTACGAGCGGCCATGTGAGCTTCGTTTTTCAGGACAGCGTGTCGGGCACAATCAGCCTGGAAGCGGAGACGTCGATCAAAAGTTACCAGGCCATGGAGGCCAGCACCTACCTGGTGGACTTGGGGATTCATGGCGAGTTGCTCAGTCCGTCGATTGTGCTGACCAGCCAGCCGCCGTTGGATAAACCGGACATTATCACCCTGGTTACGGTGGGCATGACCCGCGCGCAACTCACCGGCACCGCCGGTGAACGCTCCGCCGCGGCAACGGGTGGGGGAGCCTCCAGCGGCGACATTCTGGAACGGCGAGCGGAGGAAATCACCTCGCAGGCCATCAGCGGCTACGTCGACCGGAAGGTGGGCAGCGCCATCGGGCTCGATGCGCTGGAAATCGAAGGCAACCTGTTCCGTCTGGGATCCGAAGACCAAGAATCCATGCCCACCATCGCCGCGTCCAAGCGCGTCAGCGACCGGGTTACGATCACCTACATCACGCGTCTTGGCTATCTGGATGACCAGGGCATCCGTGTCAGCTACAAACTGACCAAGCACTTCTCGCTGGAAGGGGAGACACATCAGGACGGCGATACCGGTGTGGACCTGAAATACCGGGTGCAATTCAAATGAGACGGCGGGGACTCGACAAGACGCGGCGGTACAGGCGGGCGCAATCGGCAGCCCGGGGGCGATTGGTTTCTGCCGAATACTGTTGCCAGGCTGCCGGCAACGAGTGTCATCCCTGCGAAAGCAGGAATCCAGGAGGGTACAACGGTGCGAGTCATACGCGATCTGCCCTCATGTTCCTCTTCCTGCTGCCGCTCCTGCTGCTGTTTGCCCTGTTCGTTTCGACCACTCCCGTGCATGCCGCCGATGCCGACCTCAAATTCTCCATCGAGAAAGTCACCATCAAAGACAACGAGGCCTTCAGCGATTCACGTCTCATGGCAGTCATGGTCTCGAAACCCTCCAAATGGTACCGGAAGAACTACTATTATCCGCAGGTGTTCAAGCAGGATCTCCAGTTCCTGGTGGATTTCTATGTCAACCAGGGGTACAAGCAGGCGGGGGTGGTCCACCACGCGGTCAAACTGGACAGTGCGAAGGAGGAAGCGCGGCTGACAATAGAAATTCATGAAGGCAAGCGCACCTTTATCGAAGAATACACGATCACGGGCAACGAGGTAATGGCGACCGACTCGCTGCAACGTCTCATCCCTTTTGA
Source organism: uncultured bacterium (assembly GCA_964648415.1). Taxonomy (GTDB): domain Bacteria; phylum Electryoneota; class Electryoneia; order Electryoneales; family Electryoneaceae. The sequence goes on from CAZYOC010000040.1 coordinate 10,694, forward strand.
GAAGGGCGACCCGTTCAGGCGGTTCCAGCTCGAGAACGCCACGAAACAGATGATGCGTTTCTACTGGGACCGTGGCTACCTCGATGCGAAGGTCACGCTGGACATCACCGAACTCGAGACATCGCAACAGGTGCGGATCACGTTCCAGGTACACGAGGGCATCCAGTATACCATTGAGAAAATTCGCGTACTGGGGGTGGAGTTCACGCGTCCGCGTATCGTACGCCGCGAGTTGAGCTATGACCTCGATCATGTGGCCAACTACAGCAAGATCCGGCGTTCACAGATGCAGCTCTATATGACGGGGCTGTATTCCAGCGTTTCGGTGGATATTCATCCCGCCACCAACGGCGACTCCACTCAGAAATCCGTCTGGATCGAAGTAAAGGAGCGGGAAAATAAGGAGATCCAGACCGCAGTGGGGTATGGGTCGCAAGAGAAAGCGCGGGGCCGTATCGAAGCGACCAATATCAACTGGCTGGGCACTGCGCGAAAGATCGGGTTGATCGCACGGGGTTCGTTCATCGGGTACAGCATGGTGGGTTTCGCCACCGAACCCTGGGCGTTTAATACTCCCTGGCGCTGGGACAACCGAATTAAATCGCAATACGAGATCGAACCCAGCTACGATGTGCAGCGGTATACCGGCACGGTATCCTTTGCGCATTCCTTCTGGGGGCAGTCGTCCTTCACCGTCGGGTATCGTTATGAAAAAGCGTTTCTGAAGAATCTCAAACCGACCGAAGAAGAAATCCCGACCAACATGTCGACCGACATCAGTTCAGTCTACCAGTCCATTGTGTTCGACACTCGGGACAACTTCATGAATCCCAGCGCCGGGTATTACGCCGAATCCAAAAACGAGTTTGTCGGCTACTTCCTGGGCGGTACGAACTCCTTCACCCGGACCAGCCTGGACCTGCGATATTACTACCCGTGGACGCCCTGGACCACATTGGCGACGAGACTGGAAATCGGCTTGATGGAAAGCCCGGAAGGGCTGGGCGGGATTCCCTTGCAGGAGCGTTTCTACGCCGGCGGTCCCAACACCATCCGGGGTTTCAACTACCAGGCGGTAGGGCCGATGAGCTCCAATGGCAAACCCAAGGGCGGACGCTTGAAAGTGGTGTTCAATGTGGCTGAATTGCGGGTTTCCATCTACAAAATGATCGGCGCGGTGGCGTTTCTGGACGCCGGCGGGATCTGGTCCTCACCGAGTCATATCAATCCTGAAACCGCACGCTGGTCGCCCGGCATCGGCCTGCGCGCCAATTCTTTTATCGGCATGATACGTCTCGACCTGGGCTTCAATCCCCAACCGATCCACGGCGAGCCGGGGTACAAGATCTACTTCAGCCTCGGACAGGCATTCTAACCCGGATATTGCACGAACGAACCACGGCAGTGGTTCTCTGCCATAGCCCAGTGAAAAAGGTAAAGAAAGTGAAAAAAGAAACTGACTGTCCCAACATATTTCACGAACGAACCACGGCAGTGGTTCACTGCCATGGCCCAGTGAAAAAGGTAAAGAAAGTGAAAAAAGAAACTGACTGTCCCGCATATGTCACGAACGAACCACGGCAGTGGTTCACTGACCCGGTTCCGGCTCTAGAGTGTTTCTTGCAAAGAATCGAACATACTGAGATTCTTAAGTACTTGTTTATTCTGGATTCCTGCTTTCGCAGGAATGACATCCATTGGACATTTTGATACAGTCTGTTTCGCGGGAATGAGATCCATTGGACATTTTGATACAATCTGTTTCGCAGGAATGACATCACGGGACATTTCATTCGAGAATAACTATAGCCCAAACAAAAATAATCAGTACATCTTTTATCCTTGATATCCTATTATCCTAATATCCTGTTAAGGGTGTTCAGGGTGTTGGTTTATTGATCACACAACGAATACAACTAAAGCGGTATTTTATAGTGGTTCCTGCAAAGAATCGAACATACAAAGATTCTTAAGTACTTGTTTGTTCTGGATTCCTGCTTTCGCAGGAATGACATCATGGGACATTTCTTTCGAGAATTGCTATAAAGCGGAAAAGGTAGCTGTACCAATTTTCTGGTGGTGGTGGTAGCGATGTGATGCTCTTGCGGGCAGTCTGAAACCACAAGCAGCGATGGATGACGCTACGGTTAGTGACTATACGCGTCAGGGGAAAACAGGGATATTCATGACAAGTAGAAGGCAAGGGGCGGACGGAGTTTCGCCGAACCCTTCGATTTTTCGCTGAATCGGGGCGATGCGTCAACCACTTTACCGCGTCTGCACTTCATTCCAGTTCCTGCTTCCGCAGGAATGACACTTGTTGTGCATTCTGATATACGCTCCTTCGCTCGGATGACATATTGAACGTTGGAAAGACATATTGGACGCTGGGTAGATATGTTGGACACGGGGATGACATCGTGAACCTTCTCATCCTGCTCACAATAATACCGCATAACGAGGGTAGTGTACCCTCGCCATGCGGCTTTCCTCCTGGTAAGGCAGTTCCTTAGAAGGCGGCGTTCAGGCCGAGTCCGAACACTGTGGATTCGTTCTCCATATCGTATGTGCCTTCCACGCCCAGCCGGACATTGGTGCGCACCAGGTAGCCGAAATGGCCGGTAACACTCTGATAGTCCATTGCCGGCATCTCGTCGGAAGTGATCTGGTTGTACAGCGCCGTCAGGAACCAGGTGCTCTGGTCGCCGTGAGGCCAATACACTGCTTCGGCGATCATGCCGTTGGTGATGACGTCGTCGGGCGGACTGCCGGTGAAGGTCGGGTCGGTGTCGGTACGCATCAGGTACTGCCCGCTGAGGTCCACCGGACCAAGACCGACACCCAGGTTGGCCCCCATGATGTTCACATCGTTGGCCACCGCCGCTGAGTTCTCTTCGCTGCCGAACAGGCCGAACAGGCCGAGCCCCGCGATGTCGCCGATGTCCTGGCTGAGGTGACCGGCGAACACCTTGTTGGCGTCGCTGTCGAAGCTGTGGTCCGGGTTGGCCGAGCCGATGCCGTTGCCGTTGACAATCATAGCGGTCAGGCCGGTGCCGGTGTTGGTCGGCAATCCCCAGGTGAACATCAAGCCACGGTCATAGGACAGTCGGATGGAGGAGCCGCCCACCGTCTGCTTGTACGGGACGTAGTCTTCATAAGTCAGGCGCAACTCGCTTTTCAGCATGGGATCGGAGAGCGCGAACTGCCCCACATAGATGTCCAGATCCTGTCCCAGCATGTTGTTGAACATGATGAAGGCGTCGTCCAGCCCCTCGACTTCGCCCCGCTCGTCAAAGTAAAAGTAGAGGTAATAGGACACGTGATCACTGAGCGAGCCGCCGGTCAGGAACTTAACCTTGTACGGTGTGCGGAAATCCATGTTCTTGTCGTTGGTCTCATCAACAATGGCGTAGGATTCGATCCTCATGGCGACGGGGAACTCACGCAACAGGCTCAGGCCCATGTCGCCGGTGTCCACGTAATACCGTGGCGATTCCTGGTCTTCCAGCACGAAACCGTTGCCGGCGAAATCATCGCCGTAGGGCTTCAGCCGGGGAAACGGGTTGTGGCAGGTGGTGCAGGACATCCGGTATTTGCGTGCGAACGCCGGAATGGCCATGGCCTGTTCGGCGCACAGAATCCCCAGAAAGCCGATAACCAGCAGCGAGGTAACAAGTCTCTTCATGATCTCCCCCTGTAAATGGATGTGTCGTTGTATGTGTTCAGGTTACGGCAGCACAGTCAGTGTCGTGCTGTGGCTGTTGACCTTCATGGGTTCGGCTTCTTCAGGCACGCCCAGCAGCTCCGCCACCGGCTCGACCAGCAACGCGTAGTACATCGTAGCCGTGACGGTCAACTCGCCCGGCTCCACCTCGAACGGCAGCTCGAAGGTATAGGTCTCCAGCTTGGTCTCCCGTGGACCGATCCGGTAGTCCGGGCCGAATGATTTGGTGTTCCACTGCAGGATGGTCATCCGTCCCTGGGGATCGAGGTAGGGCATCCGGTAGATGCGGTCGCCCATGGGGACGCCGTCACGCTGTACGCCCTCGAAGTTCTCCTTGCCCAGGATCGGTCCCATGTCCTGATAGGCCAGCACATCGGCGGCGATGGTCATCTCCTCTCCCTCGAAACCTTTCTTATCCACGGGTAGATGATAGGTATTGCCCGCGGCATCGGTGGCCTCGACATGGACCCAGACGATCCGGTCCTCCACCGAGCCGGTGGGGAATTTGTGGCCGGTCTTCCCGTTGAACAGCGCAAGCGTGAACTGCACGACCTCACCGGGCACGGTTTCACGAATGTCGGGATGGATCCTCAGCTCAATGGTGCCGGCGACCTTGCCGGGATCGTGGGCGCCGTGGAACAGGTGCTGCGCCACATCTTCATGGGTGTTGCCCATCTTGGCGGACTTGCCCGGGGCGTAAGTCATATGGCAATCCTGGCAGATCACGCCCTGCTCGGCATACGGTCCTTCCTGCCATTCCAGATGAGTGGATTTAACCCACATGCCGAACCCGTCCTTTTCGTTGTGACAGGTTCCGCAGAATTCCGCGGTATGGACAAAATCGGTGTAGACCATCTCATGGCGCGGCGATGGCTGAGCTTCGTCTTTGGTGCGCGGGCCGCGCTTCTTGTTGCCCGGGTCGATGGTCCAGTTGAAGTTGAATGGTACGTCGCCTTCGAAGCCGGTGATGGTATGGCAGATGTCACAGTTGACGGATTCGTCGGCGCGGCTCTCGCCGGGACGGGGTGGAGGGACATCGCCGGCCAGCCAGGCCATCGGCGTATGGCACCCGTTGCAGCCTTCGTGGGCGGTCTCAAAGTCCTTGTCCACTTTGCCGTGAGCAACCGCCAGGTCGAAATACTCGACTTCATCCCAGTGATGAGTGTAGGCCTGACTCATCATGGACTGCTCCCACTGGCGGTAGATATCCTGGTGGCAGGCGCGGCAGGCGCTGGAGTTCTCGAAATCGTCATAGTCGTAGGCGCCCATGCGGTCATCGCCCGTCGGTCCGATGGCGGACAGAGGCAAGGTCAGCAGGACCAGCAACAATGCGCTGAGGGCGGTTGCGGCGATCCAACGGTAGTTCATGGTTCCTCCCTGCGTTGGCGATTCCCGACCTGTTTTGTGAAGAATGTCACAATTAACACCCATTGCCAGTCATCCTGGCATAGAAAGAATTTAGACTGTTGAAACTCCGGTTGAAAGCTGATGAATGTTGGAATTGAAGCACGAGAGCAGCGTATTCAAAACCATGATACTGATATTATACAAATCGACCCTGTAGTCTCGAATAAGATTTACCAATCTGTTAAGGAGGCCGCATTGAACGAGACACAAGAGTGTTGGCTGGATCGCTCTCTTTTCTCCGCAGGTGCGAACAGTTTTCTGTGTTGTATGGCGGATACTTAACCTCTATCCCGGATGTTTCACGAACGAACCACGGCAGTGGTTCTCTACCATAGCCCAAGGTACGCCCTCACAGTTTGACCTCGGCCTTGGGATCATTTCGTGAACCATTGCCGTGTTTCTTTGGTAGAATGCTCGGGATAGTGGTGTAAACCGGCACGGGCTTCTCGATGTGCATGAACAAGACCGTTTCCTCTTTCGCTGAAACCGGGAGCTTCTGAAGTGGGAAGGAGCTCATGCGGGATTGTATATTGGGGAGATCCGGGTGACGTCGCTCCGAGGGGCGGGGCGAATCATCGCAACGAAGCATGGAAACAGGAACGCAGAGTTCAGTAGATGACTTCAAAAAAACAGACCAACCATCCACCACGTCCCAAGCGCGGCAGTGCGCTTCGCAGAGGCAGGTCATCAACACAGAACCGGCGAGGGGTCTGGTTGCTGGGCCTGCTGGGGCTTGTGATCATCGTTGGCGCCGGATTCTGGTTGATATTCCCATCGGAGCCGGAACCGATTCGCCGGATGTATGTACTTGATTCGGGGGTGGATTCCACCGGGGAGCCGGTGCGTCGCTATTATATCGTTTCCTATCCGACCTCGACCACACGCTGGGAGCGGACCGCTCGCCGCCTGGGGCTTGGATCGGAGCCGGAACCGGAATTGCCGCCGGAACTCGCCGCCATGGATTCGCTAAAGGAGATGTCCGGAGAACTTGTCATGCAGGTGCTGTCGGAGATTACCCGGAAAAACCTGGCGGACATTGCACGAGAGAACAAGGCCGGGCAGGATTCGGCGAGACGTCCTCGCTTTGCGATGCCAACCATTATGGAGGTGGATGAAGAAGAATTGAAGTTCCAGGTTTTTCAGCCGACTCCCTTTGCGATCGACCTGGATTTGACAACGGCCCCAGGCGAGGCGCCGTCGGAAGGCCTGCATGTCGGTCGCCGTTCGCAAACAGAGATCCTCGAGGTTGTCGAGGGACGCCGAACGCGGATGAATCGTTGTATCCACGTGCAAAAATCCAGGTACAGCAAGCTTGCAGGCAAACTGGAAGTGGAATTGCTGATAACCAGAAAAGGGACTGTAAAGGATATCAAAGTCATCTCATCGCAGTGGAATGCCCCGATTGCCGGCGACGAAGTGGAAACCTGTCTGAAGCGTCACCTGGCGAGTATGGTCTTTTCTTCGGCGGAGTCCGAACAGCGCGCCATTTTCACCCTCATGTTCATGTGATGTTGAGTCCCTGCGGCAAACATGGCTCGCCTATTGCGTACGGCGGCCTGTGATGCCTAGTATATAAGGTTGGTGGGTTGCTTAGCAGATCTCAGGTAAAAAAGCACTTCATTTTTCTGACTGCCGGTCCGGCCGGTGGTTGATTTCTGTTTGGTTTTTACTGGCGTCCCTTCTGTAAACGGACGCTTCCGGTTGGGAAAGCAAGGTTGGTTTTCGATTTACGTACAACGAAGGAGGAAACGAATGCGTAAGATGGTTCTTTTTGTGGTGTTGGGGGCGTTGGTTGCAGGCTTCGCCTTCGCGGAAACACACACCACCGTGATCCCCATGGAAGACTGGCGGGTGCAGAGTATCGCCACGTCGGAACTCGATGAGGATACCACATGGTGGACGGATGATTTCGAAGGCGACATGGATCCCTGGACCTCCAACGATCTGACCGCCGCGCCAAGCATGTGGCATGAGAACGATTTCAATGCCTACGACGGCGATTCATGGTGGTGCGCCGATCCGGATCTGGAAGGCTACAACGACCACTGGTTGATGTACCTGGAAAGCCCGGAGCTGAATCTTTCGACCGCCGGTGACGATCTGGCGCTGGACTTCATGATGTACCTGGACTGCGAAGCTCCAGGCGGTGAACCGGCCGGATACGACGGCTGGGACGGCGCCAATGTGTGGTACTCCCTTGATGGGACCACCTGGGCCGTGCTGGAAAGCCCCACGCCGGCCTACCAGTCCGAATCGCTCTACAGCTTCGGCAACGAATTCGGCATGGGCCAAGGGATTCCCGGCTGGAACGGCGAAACCGATCATGAATGGATGGCGGTGAACTTCGACCTGAGCGAGTTCGCGGGCGAAAGCTCCTTCTATATCCGGTTCGCCTTCTGCTCCGACCCGGCGGAATCCACCCCGGACAGCGACTACCTGAGCTGGTTCCTCGATGATATCGTTATCAGCGATGCCGGCACGACGTTCCTCGAAAACGATGCTGACGGCACAGCGTTGCCGGGACAATTGGTTGGCCTCGACCAGGGCGGCAGCGGCGACTTCTGGGAGCTGCAGACGGATGAATACCACAGCGCCTCTTCCGCCTGGCATTGCCCGGTGGAACCCGGTCTGCTGGATGTGATCGTCTCCCCGGAAATCGAGATCCCCAGCCAGGACGAGTGGCCTGCCACCTTCATGACCTACTGGGTCTGGTGCAACATGCTGGACAGCGATGGCGGCGGCGACAACTCGCTGGAAGACTACTACATGATCGAGCTGTCGGACGACGGCGGCGTGACATGGGTGCAGGTGGTCTACGATTACGGTGAGGATTTCGGCAACGGCAACTCGCTGGACGGCTGGGTGGAGCGCACCAACGGCCTGATCAGCGGCGGCCAGCAGACCGAAGATATCGACCTGACTCCGTGGGCGGGCGAAACCGTACAGCTCCGCTTCAAGTGCCGTACGGATGGCAACGACGACGGCGGCGTGGGCGAAGGCCTCTTCATCGACGACGTCATGATTCATTCCACCACCGGTCTGGAATACGATATCGCGGTGCTGCCGTTGGAAATCCCCTTCCCGACGGCGGTGAACTACCCGACCCCGGCGATAGTCACCTTCGCCAACCAGGGTAACAACGCGCAGACCTTCTCGGCGTTCTGGAACTTTAACGGCGTCCCGCAGCCCTTCAACCCGGACTTCACCCTGGCGCCGGAGGAGACGGAATCGCGGTACCTGGATCCGAACCCGAACGACGATACCGACATGTGGATCCCGGCCAATTCCGGCTCGAACACCTTCTTTGCACGTCATCTGGCCGATCCGGACGAAAACACCTCCAACAACCAGACCCCGACGATGGATGTGGACGTCATGCCGGAAGGCCACTACGAGCTGGCATACAACGCGCGTACACCTGATTTTTTCACCGAGCGTTTTGCCCAGAACGAAGGTCCGCTGGTGTACTACGCATTGCCTGAAAACCTGGAAAACTTCTCCGTGGATTCTGTGCGCTGCTATTGGAATGGCGATTTCAGCGAGGACGAGATTGATTCTGTTCAGGTTACCGTGCATTTCTTCGACGATGATGTCGAGCCTGGTGTCGCCCCCGGAACCGAGTTGTACAGTGCAACTTTCTGGGTAAACCAGACCATGATCTGGAGCAATACCTGCGTGTTCGACCTGACCGGAGCGACCGAGCTGGAGAATCTGGGCGACCACTGGCTGTGGATCGAGATCATTGATGAGTCCGGCTACCCACACATACTGTGGAGCGAACCAGTGTGGGGCGAAGGGCACTGCTTCGAGTACGACGGTACGACAGTGGAAGACGCCGGCGCGGATTGGTATATCCACGTGGTCGGTACCGCCGATTACCTGGGCGTGGTGGAATTGGGCGACGACAACCTGCTGCCCAGCGCGTTCAGCCTGAACGCCGCCTATCCGAACCCCTTCAACCCGAGCACGAACCTGCGGTTCGAGGCGCCTGTCACCAGTGACATCCGCATAAGCGTGTTCAACCTGATGGGCCAGGAAGTGGCGCAGCTCGCCAATGACCGCTTCGCGCCCGGCGTGTACAACGTCACCTGGGACGCGCACGACATGGCCAGCGGCATGTACTTCATCCGCATGAACGCCAACGGTTTCAACGCCGTCCAGCGTGTGATGCTGCTGAAGTAACCAGCCTGCCGATCTGATTGATGCGAACGACGCCGGCCCCGTTTTTACGGGGCCGGCTTTTTATGGTGTGACAGGCGTGATGTGATGTATCGTTAACCCGGATATTTCACGGAAGAATCCCGGCAGTGGCTCATTAGCCCGGATATTTCACGGAAGAACCACGGTAGTGGTTCTCTGTCACAGCCCAAGGTACGCGTCGTCCGTTTGGCGCGCACCCTGGGATACGGGTTGTGCCACATCCCGCAACCCCGGCAGCGGGTTGCATAAAACCGACGCCCCCGACCCGGATATTTCACGGAAGAACCACGGCAGTGGCTCATTAGCCCGGATATTTCACGAATGAACCACGGCAGTGGTTCTCTGTCACAGCCCAAGGTTCGCGCCGTCCGTTTGGCGAGCACCCTGGGATACGGGTTGTACCACACCCCTCAACCCCGGCAGCGGGTTGCATAAAACTGTCGTCCCCGACTTGCTCGGAACCGGAAGCGAGTCCTCCACCTGCATCCTCCATGGCGCCATCTGTCCGGAACGCAAGAGCGTCATACGGCAAATCGGGCCATGCAGCCGAACTCCCCAGGCCGTAGTATTGCGCGAGATGGTCGCTTGTGTTTCTGCAATCATCTCTTCGACCGGAGTGCGTTCCTTCGTCGCCGTCGACAGTTGGATATCGCCTACACCCGTCAGGAGCCATTCGATTGGGACGGATAAAATCGATGAGAGCGACACCAAACCTTCAGGCTTGGGGAACGCTTTTCCTGCCTCATAGGCCCGGATGAGCTCTGAATTCAGATTCGTTCGCCGGCCCAACTGTTCCCGGGTCCATTTATTCAGAGTTCGTAGCGAACGAATCCTCTGCCCAAAGCTCTTTTTGTCTACTCCGAATGGAGTCACAGGAAAAACCTCCCCTGAATCAAAAGCAAGAGATATAGGGCTTACTCGGGATTAGAGCAATAGCACCGGAAGAAATTTGCTGCTTGCACGGTTCCCACATTGACTCCTTACAGAATTGGGATTAGTTTAGTATCATCCAAAACGGGGGAGCAAGATGAGTAGTACTGACTGCGCGCTGGGTGATGCTCTCGTGAGTGACGTTCCGGCAAAGAAGAGTACTTGGAAAATGAACACGATTGGATCGAGAACAGCAGATCGCTCTGCATTGATTCTTCCTGGCAAGTTGGCTCTATTTCTACTCATCCACCTTTTCCTCGCCTTTCTTTTTGTGGATCCTTTCTGTTACGCCGAAACAGAGGTCGAGGGTGAAGTGTCGGGCGTGTGGGATGTAGAGGGTTCGCCTTACCTGGTCCTCGACACGCTGATCGTCCCCGAGGGCGACACCCTCCTGATCGAGCCGGGGGTGACTGTCGAGTTCCAGGATCAGGATAGTACGAACCATACTCCATTTGTTGTGTGGGGAGTTCTGGAAGCAC
>CAZYOC010000041.1:0-21168 GCA_964648415.1 uncultured bacterium
AACTCGCCCGTGACAAGCAGAACCTATCATAGCTGGCGCAATGGACCACTAGATTGCTAACTTATTGTATTCTTGCACCTTGCCTGGATTCCCGCCTTCGCGGGAATGAGAGTGGGTTCTATTCTGCGACAGTCGGCCTTCGCAGGAAGGACAATATGGGACGTGCTATTCGAGCCTCTCATCGAGCCTCTCAGCTATCACCCTACCCACACGAAACAGCGGCGCACCGGTTATCAGGTTATTTTTGTTTTCCGGGCCTCAGGCCGGCCTGGACCAGGTCGTGCAGACGCAGCAGTCCCACGCACCGGTCGGCGTCATCCACCACCGGCAGCACCATGATCTGGCTGGGACGGTTTTCCATCAGCAGCAGGGCGTCGATGGCCTTGTCGGTGGCGTGGACATGCACGGGGTCGGCGGTCATCACCTCTCGCGCGGCGCTGGTGAGGAAGTGATCCCCCAGCCGGCGGATGCCGCGGCGAACGTCCCCGTCCGTAATGATTCCCAGCAGCGTTCCATCGTTGTCCACGATACTGACTCCCCCCAGCGACGACTGGCTCAGCAGGTCGAGTACGATTTCCATGGGGGTTTTCGGGTCGGCCAGAGGGTTGTCTTCGCCGTGGTGCATCAGGTCGGACACGGCCAGCACCAGTCGCTTTCCCAGGCTTCCGCCGGGATGGTTGGCCGCGAAATCGTCGGGAGTGACGCCCCGGAGTTGGGTGAGCACCGCCGCGAGGGCGTCGCCCATCAGCATGGTCACGGTGGTCGAGCTGGTGGGCGCCAGGCCGATGGGGCAGGCCTCGCGCTCCACGCCCACGTCGATCCAGATATCCGCCAGGTGCGTTAATCGGCTGTCCTCGTCGCCCACCAGGGCGATCAACGTGACGTCCTTCCTGCGGAGGGCGGGGACCAGGTCGATCAGTTCATCGGTCTCGCCGGATTTGCTGATCATGACGATCACATCGCCGTGGCTGACCACGCCCAGGTCGCCGTGCGCCGCATCGTTGGGATGCAGGAACAACGACACCAGGCCGGTGGAGCGGAGGGTGGCGTTGATCTTGTTGGCGATCAGGCCGCTTTTGCCCGCGCCAAGCAGCACCACCTTGCCCTCCAGGGTCATGATGGCTTGCACGGTCTTCACGAAGCCTTCGCCGAGACGGTCGCGCACCGCCTGTGCGGCGATGATCTCCTGGTCGAAAATCTCCCTCGCCCGTGCGAGGATATCCTGTGAGCTTTCCCGCATGTCTCGTCCTTCGAAGCGCCTTCCCTGTCGCAGGCAAGGTAGGCAATCGGCATGCGCGGAGCAAAGCCGGTGGATAGATTCATCTGGATTCAATTGTCGCTTGCTTGCCCCGGGCAGCTTGTTGTGCAGAACCTTGAGACATATTCTGCAATGCTATGAAAAAGCCCGTCATGTTCTTCATCTTTCTCGGATCGCTGCCCGGGGCAGATAGTGTATTGGCGCATGAATCGATTCACCGGTTACCTTGACACATTTCCGCATGCGAGCTACTTTGCACTGATTTCCAACAGGGGACCTTCATGGCTGACGATAGCAGGACCATTCTTTTCACGGCGCTCGACGATTGTACTGCGCTGCTCACCGACTACCTGCGCGACCGCAACACTGAACGCCTGTTCCATCCACAGGATCTGCGTGAAGCGACCACGCTGTATGTCAAGGCGGGCGGGAAACGGCTGCGGCCGGCGCTGGTGCTGTGGAGCTGCGGGGCGGTGGGCGGTGATCCGAAGCACGCCCTGCCCGCGGCGGCGGCGGTCGAGCTGTTCCACACCTGGTCGCTGGTGCACGACGACATCATCGACCGCGACTCCACCCGCCGGGGCAGCGATACGGTTCACCACCGCTTCTACAAGGTCGCCCGGGAGCGCTACACCCATATGTCCGATGCGGACCAGCGCCATTACGGGTGCAGCGTGGCGATCCTCACCGGCGATGTCCAGCATGGCTGGGCGATCTCCATGATGGTGGAGATGGCGCTGAAAAACGGCCTGGAGCCACGGCTGGTGCTGCAACTGATCGACGAGCTGGACACCAATGTCCTCAATGGCCTGCTGGAAGGAGAAATCCTCGACCTGCAGTTCGCCCATACGCCGTTGCGCGAGCTGGACGTGGACCAGATCGAAGACATGCTCTGGAAGAAGACCGGCATCCTGTATCAATACTGCGCCCGTTGCGGGGCGATGATCGGGCTTGAAGAGTTCAACCTGGACAATCCCTACGTGCAGTCGTTGTCGCAATTCGCCAAGGGCGCCGGGATCGCGTTCCAGTTGCAGGACGACATCCTGGGCATCGTGGGGGATCCGAAGAAGCTGGGCAAACCGGTGGGCAGCGACATCATCGAGGGCAAACGGACCACGGTGATCCATTACGCATTCGAGGAGGCGGACCCGCACGAGCAGGCGACCATCGAACGGGTGCTGGGACGTTCGAATACGTCGGAAGCCGAAGTGCGCGAGGTGGTGGCTATTCTGAAAAAGCGCGGCGGGATTGACAAGACGCGCGAGCGTGCGATGGTGTGGATCAATCGTGCGGCGCCGGCGCTGGAGAAACTGCCGCCCTCCACCTACCGAGATCTGTTGCTCTCCTGGGCGGAATTTACCGTGGACCGGTTCAAGTAATGCCTCTGTTCGGCGACGCCTGGGCGCTGGCCGCACTGCTCGCCATAGTGGTCCGTATGGATCACCAGCTCAAGCTCTCCACCTTCATCAGTCAACCCCTGGTCAGCGGCCTGCTGGCCGGATCCCTGTTTCTGAACTGGCAGGCGGGCCTGCTGGCGGGGCTGGTGGTCCAGGTGGCCTGGATGCCGCAGTGCCTGGAATACAAGACCCCGCTTCGCTACAACCGCCGTTCGCCCTGGTATCGTCGGCTTGGCTTGCTAGATCCTCCCGACGCCAGCGCCGGCGGCGCGGCCGCCGCGCTGGTCTACGCCGCCCTGCTGCAACAGGATGCGATTCAGCCCGTCGCGCTGGGATACTCCCTGCTGCTCGGTTGGTTGGTGGGAGTGGGCGGAAGCCTGATCAACCGGCTTCACCTGGCGATCAACGACCGCACCGTGTCGCTGGCCGACTTCTACGCCACCCGTGGGCTTACCGCCGAGATGGGACGCATCGTCTACCTCGACCTGTTCCACAACCTCCTGGCCGCGCTGGTGGTGATCTGGATTCCGGCCCGGCTGGCCGTGGCGGCCTGGAGCCGGCTGCATGTGGAAGCGCTGCCGATCGCCGCAGGCGGTCGTTTCGCAGCCGATGCGTTGCTGGGTTTTGGAGTGATTGCCTTTGTCAAGTATTTCGCAACCGGCCGGAAGGGATTTGCCTTCGGGATTCCCGTGATCGCCGCGACCGCCTATCTGCTGATCAACAGTCTTCTGATGGAGGTGTAGCCATGCAGCGGTACGCTCCCCCGTTGCCCAATGCGCCGCCCAAACGGCTGGCGTTGATCCTGATCCTTCGGTCGCTGTTGATTCGAGGATTGACCAGCACTCGCCGCGCGCAGGGGATCGGTCTCTGCTGGACGTTGTTGCCGGCGCTGGTGAAAAACACGGTGTCGGAGAAGGAGATCGCCAAACGGATGCAGCGGCATGTCTACCGGTGTGAAGTGGATCCGGACACGGCGGGGCTGCTGGTTGGTGCGCTGGCAAGGCGGGAGATGCGGGGGTTGGGCAAGAGCACACCCCGGATGAAAGGTAACTTTGCGCCGTTGCTGCTGCACCTGGGCCGTGATGCGATGGAGCGCACTCTGCGGCCGCTGCTGCTGGGTGTCGCCATCGTGATGCTGCTGGCGATGCAGGTTGACGAGGTAACGACCATGGCGGTGATTACCGGCCTGCTGGTGGTACAGAACAGCCTGACCTGGTCGATCCGTTTCGCGGGGATTCATTGGGGCTGGGCGTTGGAGGACAAGGCCGCACTGGTGTTTTCGCGGTTGGCGGTGCGACGTTGGCACGAGGGATTGAAATGGGCCGGAGCGGCGGTGGCCGGGCTCTTGTTCATCGCCGTGCTTTTCCTGTATAATGAGGGAGTTGAATTGAGTATTTCGCCCGCGGCGGGGCTCGGCATGCTGATCGCCCTGATCGGCGGCCGTCGTCTGCACCCTGCGCCGGGCTACCTCGCCGCCTGGCTGATCGGTTTGCTTACGCTTGTCACCGGCGCCGGCAGCATGTAATCCTGGACACGGAACATTTGGACGAGACGTGCTGGTAGAACAGGTAACGTTGTTGAACAAGCTTGGGCTTCATGCGCGGCCCGCCTCGCAACTGGTGAAGATCGCCTCCAAGTACAAGGAGACGACGGTGGAGGTGGCGCACGGGTCCGAGATTATCAATGCCAAGAGCATCCTGGGCGTGATGATGCTGGCGGCGGGGCCGGGCTCCAACCTGGAGATCCGGGTGGACGGCCCGCAGGAGGAGGAATGCCTCGCGGAACTGGTGGATCTCGTCAACAAGAAGTTTTTTGAAGATTAGAAGAGCGATTCATCAGAATTGATGGGATTCACCCCGGGCAGCTTGTTGTGAGCAGGTCGGTTAAAGTGGTTCTTGCAAAGAATTTAACACACTAAGATTCTTAAGTACTTGTTTATTCTGGATTCCTGCTTTCGCAGGAATGACATCATGGGACATTTCATTCGAGAATTACTATATCTATCACCATAGCCCGGATATTTCACGAAACAGGCGGCATGGACGCTTCCGGAAAAAGGGACTGTTACCTTTTTGCCGCGAAAAGTTAAATGTTCAGTACAGTGTGAATCAAAAAGGTAACTGTACCATTTTTCCGACAATGGATCGTGAGACAGACCGTGAAAAAAGGTACAGTTACCTTTTCGGAGACGTCGTTGTGAATGTGAGCCGATAGCAAGGTTTGAAAAGGTAACAGTCCCATTTTCACCCCTTTTCACGTGATCGCTGCCCGGGGCAAATGCACGGTTCCCGGGCTGTTTGGTTCATACAGGCAAAGAGGGATTGACGAGCAGGTACAGTATGGCGCGACAGAGACAATACATGGGACAGCCGGTGTCGCCGGGGATCGCCCTGGGGCCGGCGGTGCTGCTGCGGCGTCAGATGCGACGGCCGGAGTGCCGGAAGATCGACGAAAACGTGGTGGAGACCGAAACCGAACGCCTCATTGCGGCCATCGAACGCAGCCGGAAGGACATCGAGGGGCAGCGTGAGCGCGCCACCAAGAGCCTGGGCGAAGCGGTGGCCCGCATCTTTGACGCGCACCTGATGATCCTCGACGACGAGCCCACCTTCGAGGTTGTTGTCGAACAGATTCGCCGTCAACTCTGCTCCGCGGAAACCGCCCTTTTTGACGTGTTCGACAGCTTCGCCAATCGCTTCGAGGCCCAGCAGGAGCAGATCTTCCGGGACCGTGCGCAGGATGTGCGCGAGGTTTGCGGTCGTATCCTGGGCTACCTCACCGGCCGTTCCACCGACACGTTTATTGATCTCAACCACCCCTCCATCCTGATCGCGTCGGAATTGGGGCCGTCGGACGTGTTGCAGATCGATCCGGAGCGTGTGATCGGCGTGGTGACGGACAAAGGCGGCGCCACCAGTCATACCGCGATCCTCACGCGCGCGCTGGGAGTCCCGAGCGTTGTGGGGTTGCAGGATGTCACCCGGCAGACTCAACCGGGCGACCGAGTCGTCGTCAACGGCAACTCCGGCAAGGTCCTTCTGCGTCCCACCCCTCACAATGTGCAGCGGTACGAGGAAAAGCAGCAGCAGTACCGAGTGTTCATCCAGTCGCTGAAGGACATCAACGAGTTGCCGGCGGAGACGGAGGACGGCCACCGGATACTGCTGGGTGCCAACATCGAGCTGCCGGGCGAAGCGAAAAACGTGACGAAGCACGGCGGCGACGGCGTCGGCCTGTTCCGCACCGAATACCTGTTCCTGGCGCAGGATACCGTCCCGTCTGAAGAGCAGCAGGTGAAGGAATACACCCACGTTTTGCAGGCGCTGAACGGTAAGCCGTTGGTGATCCGCACGTTCGACCTCGGCGGAGACAAGATCTTCCCGGCGGCGGGCATTCCGCCGGAAGCCAACCCGTTCATGGGCTGGCGCGCCATCCGTGTGGCGCTGGACCGGCCTGAGACCTTTATTACGCAACTCCGCGCCATCTTGCGGGCGTCGGTGCACGGCAAAACCCGAGTCATGTTCCCCATGATCTCGGACATGCGCGAGCTGAAACTGGCCAAGGGATTGCTGGAAGAGGCGAAAACGCAGCTTGCCGTTGAAGGAATCCCGTTCGACAAGGATATTGATGTCGGCATTATGATCGAGGTGCCGTCCACGGCCATCCTGGCCGATCAGTTCGCCAAAGAGGTGGACTTTTTCTCGATCGGGACCAACGACCTGGCGCAGTTTACTCTGGCGGTGGACCGGGGCAATGAACAGGTGGCGCGGCTGCACACGCCGTATCATCCCGCCGTGATTTACCTGATTCAGAGGACTGTCGAAGCCGCGCACAAGGCGGGGATCGACGTGTCCCTGTGCGGAGAATTTGCGGGCTATCCCACGGCTGCGCTGTTGCTGCTGGGATTGGGGCTCGACGAGATTTCCATGAGCCCGGTACGCATCCCGGAGATCAAAAAGCTGATCCGGGCGACAACTCAACGGGAAGCGGATGAGCTTACCAAGCGAGTGCTGCAATCCACGTCTTCACGCGAAGTGCATGACAAACTGCTGCGGAAGATGAAGAAACGGTTTGCGGATCTGCCCATCTGGTTTGGAGGAGTGAAATGACGGAGTGGAACGAAGGTGTGGACGCCCACGGCATGCGTGAGAACCTGGAAAGCTGGCCGGCGCAGATCGAACGGAGCTGGACAGCCGGCAAGGAATTTGGAACCCAAAACCCGGCTGACCCGCCCCGGATGTTAATCTGGGCGGGGATGGGCGGCAGCGCCATCGGCGGCGATTTCTGCAGCGCGCTGACACGTTCACACGCCTCGTTCCCGGTGCATGTCCACCGCGGCGGACCATTGCCCGCGTGGGTGGGCTCCGAGGACCGCATCCTGCTGGTCAGCTTCAGCGGGAACACGGCGGAGACGCTGGACACGGCCGGTCAGGCGGGTGCGAAAGGCTGCGGCGTCGACGCCTTGACTTCGGGCGGACGCCTGGCCGAATGGTGCGGCGAACGCGGCATGACCCCGATGAAGGTGCAGGGCGGACGTCCCCCGCGCACCGCGCTGGGCGACCTGGCCGTCAGTTGCCTGGGGATGATGACCGGGCGCGGGTGGATCTCGCTTTCCGACGCGGATGTGGACGAAGCCATCAAGACCGCGCGGCGGCTGACACAGGCGCTGGGCGACGCGCCCGACTCGCCGGAGCATCCTCTGTACGAACTCCTCGAAGTCCTGGGCGAACGGCTGCCGATGGTGTACGGGACCGGCTCGTTTCCCGCGGTGGCGCGGCGCTGGGCGGGGCAGTTCAACGAGAACGCCAAGTGGCCCTCGCACTGGGGCGAACTGCCGGAGATGAACCACAATGAAGTGGTGGCGTATGTGCCTGAAACCCCCTGGGCGCAACGAAACGCCCTGCTGTTCCTCGTTGCCCCCCGCAGCCCGAAGGAAGACCTGCTGCGTGTGGATGTGACACTGGACCTGGCGAAATCGGTTGCCTGGCCTGGCAGCGCGGTGCGTCCCGAGGCAGGGTCTCCCTTCGCGCAGGTGATGGAGCTGACCATCCTGGGCGACTGGTTGAGCTACTGGCACGCGATCAGGCGCGGCGTGGACCCGACGCCGATCGCTCCCATCGACGCTCTGAAGGCGGCTCTGGGATAACGAGCTTCGTGGTTATAGATCACACCGCCCCTTTCGGATATTCGCCATATTGGGGGAAGTCGACGGTTCATGCTCGGGGGCTTTGTATAATGCGAGAATATTATAATCAAAGTATGAGTTCTCGAAAGTCTATGTAAGCTATATTTGTTCTTTTTCTAAGACTTAGTTTTAATTATGAATCTCTTATAATTATTGAGTTTTTGAAAGTTTAAAGATTTTTCGGAGGGTGCTTGTCATGTCTCGTGTGTTTAAAAAAGACAATACCACTATTTATCATGGTGATGCTATAGATGTGTTGGATGAAGATATTGATGATGGCAGTATAGATTTGATTTTTGCTGATCCACCCTATAACATAGGTAAAAGATATAATAATTTTGTTGATAAATGGCCATCAGAGAAAAGTTATTTGGATTGGTCTTATACATGGCTTAATCTTTGTTTGAATAAACTTAATGATACTGGCTCCATGTATGTTATGACATCAACACAATTTATGCCATATTATGATATATTTTTGAGAAATAAAATTAATATAATATCCAGAATTATTTGGCATTATGATAGTTCTGGAGTTCAAGCAAAAAAATATTATGGTTCATTATATGAACCAATATTGTTTTGCGTAAAAAATAAGGATTATTACACCTTTAATGCAGAAAATATTTTAGTAGAAGCGAAAACAGGAGCTAAAAGAAAGCTGATTGATTATAGAGGGGGTAAACCTAAACAATATAATACTAAGAAAGTTCCTGGTAATGTTTGGTATATTCCTAGAGTGCGATATAGAATGCCAGAATATGAAAATCATCCAACACAAAAGCCTATAAAGCTTCTAGAAAGGATAATATTAGCAAGTTCTAATGAAAATGAATTGATATTGGATCCTTTTGGAGGAACGTTTACGACATCGTACGTTGCTAAACAACTTTTAAGAAAATCTATTTCCATAGAAAAAGAGATTGAATATGTAAAAATAGGTCTTAGGAGATGTAGTGTAAGTAATACATATAATGATAAAAAATTGTTGCCTGTTAGCAAAAGCTATACTAAAGACGTAAACTATACTCTAGATATTTAGGAGGTGCTTTGCTATGCAAGAACACGGATTTACAGAAAACATAAAAGAAATATTGAAATCATGTTTTAAAAATAACGCGGATTATATTTTTCAAAACAGTACTTTAATACAGTATCTGAATATTAAAACAAAGTCTGCCAATAGAGGCGCAAAATCTAGATCTAGTTTTGGAAGCTTATATGCTATTTATGTTCTTGTAGAGGATTATATAAATAAAGGATATTTAATAAAAGGCGATTATTCTCTTTACGAGGGTGCGATTTTTTCGGATCTGTTAAAAGGGATGCGTGAATTGCCATTTGGAAACAAACTCCAAAACCACGCTCTTAACCATAGAATGAACAGTGAGTATAGGAAATATTTTCCTAATAGCGAATATACTCCAATATTACGTGAACAAGAGACACATCGCTACTGGATAAACGAAAATCTGCTAAAAATAAGGAGTAATGATGGTAAAGAGAATAATATAGCAAAATCGATAATTAGTATAATCGATGAATATATAAAAATGAAAAGGTCTAACTTTGAAAAATTTCTGTTGTTTTCGTATAACATAGAAAATAAGTCAGAAAAAGAAATCCATGATTATATATATAGTTTAATAGCGCCTAATATTGATGCAAGGATTTTTGAAATTGTTAGCTATAGTATATTAAAATATTATTACTATGACACGATTATATATTGGGGTTATGACAAGGAGGAATTGAATGAACAGTCACTATTACTATATAAGACTGGAAGGACTAACGCCAATGATGGTGGAATAGATTTTGTGATGAAGCCATTGGGTAGATTTTACCAGGTAACAGAAACGTTAGATATAAAAAAATACATGCTTGATATAGATAAAATACAACGATATCCAATAACATTCGTCATAAAATTCGATAAAAGCGTTGAGGAAATTTATGAAACTCTCCGAAATCAAGCAAAAAAGCAATATGGTGTACAGAAAATAGTTGAACGATACATGAATAGTATCGAAGAGGTGATTAATATTGCTAGGTTAAAAGAATGTTTCGAAGAATCATTAAGGAAAGGACATATAAAAAACATAGTTGCAGAGATAGTAACGCAAAGCAAGGTAGAATTTAATTATGATGAAGATGATGATATTTCAGAGATTATCGAAGAAATTGAAGGCGATTATGAAGCGGCTGATTTTCTGAACGATGAGAGTAGGTAGATGAGTTCTAAGTATACAAGCCATATTCTGGGCGAGACGAGCTTAATTGGTTCTCTTGAACCGCCCCCGTTCAAACCGTACAATGCATGATTATCGTCTTTGGACCGCCTAAGACTCTCCCTTTTTCTGGCCCTGTGACGGTAAGTAGAAGCTTTTCAACAACTTCACATACGTAAGGAAGATGGATTATGGCGGACTTTCTGTTTTCGAGCGAATCGGTCACCGAGGGCCACCCGGATAAGTTGGCGGATCAGCTTAGTGACGCCGTGCTGGATGCGATCCTGTCTGAGGATCCGTTTGGACGTGTCGCCTGTGAAACCTTTGTCACCACCGGTATGGTAATGGTGGGCGGCGAGATCTCGACGACAACGTATGTTGACATCCCCACGCTGGTGCGTAATGTGGTGCGGGATGTTGGGTACACCCATTCCGATTTCGGGTTCGACGCCGACACGTGCGCGGTGCTGGCCACCATCGACCAGCAGTCCAGCGACATCGCCATGGGTGTGGACAAGGCCGGCGCGGGCGACCAGGGCATCATGTTCGGCTACGCCTGCAAGGAAACGCCACAGCTTATGCCGATGCCGATTCAGCTCGCCCATGAACTGACTCGTCAGTTGGCGAAGGTGCGTCATGACGGTACGCTGCCGTGGCTGCGTCCCGACGGCAAATCCCAGGTTTCCGTACGCTACGCCGACGACAAGCCGGTGGAAGTGACGGCGGTGGTGATCTCGACTCAGCATGACGGCGACATCAAGCACGAAGACCTGAAGCAGGCGGTCATGGAGCACGTGATCAAACCCGTGCTGCCCGCCGACCTGTATGACGCCAAGAAGCTGGTCGCTCATATCAACCCGACCGGGCGTTTTGTGATGGGCGGTCCTCACGCCGACGCCGGCCTGACCGGCCGCAAAATCATCGTGGACACTTACGGCGGTTACGCTCCTCACGGCGGCGGCTGCTTCAGCGGCAAGGATCCGACAAAGGTGGATCGCAGCGCGGCGTATATGGCGCGGTATGCGGCGAAGAACGTGGTGGCGGCAGGTCTTGCCGAACGCTGCACCATCCAGCTCGCCTACGCTATCGGGATCGCCGAACCGGTCAGTTACCTGGTCCGCACGGAGGGTACGGGCAAGGTCGAAGATGATCGGATCGCTGAATTGCTGAAGAAGCATCTCGACTTCACCCCGGGCGGCATCATTGATCGCCTGGATCTGCGCCAGCCGATTTACCGTAAAACCGCCGCCTACGGGCATTTCGGGCGGGAAGAGGAAGGCTTCACCTGGGAAAACACGGGTGAGCTGGCCCCGTTGCTCAAGAAGAACGCGTAACGAGTCGATAGATTCGCAGACAACGCAGCAGAACCGTTGTTTATCCGCATGTGGTGCTATGACGGTCCGCTTCAGTTGATAATGGTACGGTAGTTGCTGCACACACAGACAAAGCCAGGAGTACAAAAGAGTGAAACCGACGGATTGTGACGTCAAAGATCTGAACCTCGCTGACGAGGGACTGCGACGGATTCAGTGGGCCGACAACGACATGCCGGTGCTGCAGGTAGTGCGGGATCGCTTCCGCAAGGAACAGCCGCTGGAAGGGATGCGCATGGGCGCGTGCCTGCATGTTACAGCGGAAACCGCCAACCTGGTGCGGACATTGAAGGCCGGCGGCGCGGAGATCGTATTGTGCGCCTCCAACCCTTTGTCCACACAGGATGATGTCGCCGCCTCGCTGGTGCGCGACTACGACATCCGGGTCTACGCCATTCGCGGCATCGACAACCAGGGGTATTACCGTCACCTGAAGAGTGCGGCGGAGCATAAGCCGCATGTCACCATGGACGACGGGTGCGACCTCGTAACCCTGATCCACGAAAAGTACAAGGATCACCTGCAGGACATGACCGGCTCGATGGAAGAGACCACGACCGGCGTGATCCGCCTGCGCGCCATGGAGAAGAGCGGCGTGCTCAAGCTGCCGGTGGTTGCCGTCAACGACGCCAAGACCAAGAACCTGTTCGACAACCGGTACGGCACCGGGCAGTCGACGGTGGACGGGATCATCCGGGCCACGGATATTCTGCTGGCCGGCAAGACGGTGGTCGTGGCCGGATATGGCTGGTGCGGGCGCGGCTTCGCCAGCCGGTGTCGAGGCATGGGCTCTAACGTGGTCATCACCGAAATTGATCCCATCAAGGCGCTGGAAGCGGCGATGGACGGATTCCGGGTGATGCCGATGGAGAAGGCCGCTGAAGTGGGCGACCTCTTCTGCACCCTGACCGGCAACAAGCACGTCCTGCGCGGGGAACACTTCGAAAAGATGAAGGATGGTGCGATTGTCGCCAACAGCGGTCACTTCGACGTTGAGATCAACATCCCCGAACTTCAGGATCTGGCCGATCACATCAACCTGGGGGTACGCAACCAGGTCGATGAGTACACCATGAAGAACGGCAACCGGATTTTCCTGCTGGCCAACGGCCGCCTGATCAATCTGGCCGCGGCGGAAGGGCATCCGGCCTCCGTGATGGACATGAGCTTCGCTACGCAGGCGTTGTGCAGTGAATACATTGTCAAGAACGGTTCCAAGCTGGAGAACATCGTCTACGATCCTCCCGCCGAGATCGAGGATACGGTCAGCCGCCACAAGCTGGCGTCGATGCACCTTGACATCGACGAGTTGACCGAAGAGCAGGTGAAATACCTGTCCGACTGGCAGGAAGGCACGTGATCTTCTTGTGTCGCCCTCGTTGCCCGGCGTAGTTTAGTAACAGGACGGGCAGCGAGGGCGACAGCTTATCACGCCGAGGGACCGGATCGTAGCACGGAGGACGTATGAGGAAGAGACCCTTTCGAAAACCGGGGTCCGGCGCGGTATTGATCCTGTTCGCCGCGTTGACCGCCTTTGGTGTGATGCAGTGTACTCCGGATCTTGGGATGCCGTCGTGGGATCTCAAGCTCACAGTACCCTTCAGTAACCAGCGGTACGGCCTGGACAGCCTGGTCGGCCGCCCCCACGAGCTCGAAGAAGACGGCGGCGGAATCGACACCGTCGGCGGCTCCGGCGGGCTGCTCCGCTTCTACCACATCGAACCCATCGACTCCGTGAACATCGCGGACTCCCTGCTCGACTATAACGCCGACGACACCACGGCATACCCGGTACATGTCAAGCGGATTTTGATCGACTCCACGGAATCGGTCAATGCCCGGATTGGCGCCGGTGCGCTGATACCCGGGTTTACCGGCGACGATTACTACGATTTCGTGCCGCTGGTTATTCCCCAAACCGCCCGTGAAGTGGATCTGGAGGACTTCGACAGTCTGCGGGTTATCCATGTCATGGCGCCCGGCGGAGGCAGCCTGAACCTCAGGCTGACCAACAACACCGGGTTGCACTGGACCGAAATCAATGTGGATGTCCACCTGGACGAAGCCGGCTATCCCTTCCTTGGATCGACCACGTTTTCCAATGTCGATTCCGGAGAAGCACAGCTCGGAACCGTCGATCTGGCCGGAGATTCGGTGAAGCAGTCGCTGGTGTTGTACGTCGATGGTTACGGCAACGACACAACCGGCGTGTTCGTCAGTGATACCGACGGCCTGGATTTCTCCGGCTGGGTGGAACCATTGTCCTGTGATTATGTGCTTGGCTTCATCAAGCGCCAGCCGCCTATTCTTGATACGACCGTAACAGAATTCGAGGACGAAGAGAACTGGATCATCCGCGCCCTGGTGACCGAAGGTGTCATTGATGTCCATGTCGCCAACCACACCGACACCGAAGATTCCGTCTACATCAAGATTCCCAATATCATCAGCGCTACAGACACCACGGATACGCTTTGTCTTGGTTTTTATCTGGAACCCATATCTGAAGGCCCTGCAAGGGCGGAGAAGGATACGACGATCTACCTCGACAGCATGCTGATGGTCATGGAGCTGCCGGAAGGGTATGATACTCAAAACCCCGAACCGCAAGAGATAGAGTACTATACGACTGTTCATATTCTCAGCGGCGGTCGCGACGCTTTTGGGCGGCCCAGGCTGACGGAAGTCACCGCCGAGGATTCCGTCCATGCCGAGGTATCAGTCCGGTCCTTCGAGTTTGATTGGATGTGGGGCGTGGCAAAGGATGAACGAATCGATCTGGACAGTGTGGATATCGAGATCAGTGATTTCGAGGACCAGGGCGATTTGCAACGGGATCTGTCCGGCAACCTGATGCTGGACGACGCCCAGATCCTGATCGACCTGACGGGCACCACGGTGGAGTCGCCGGCCAAACTGGTCATGGATGTAACCGCCATCAACACGTACCTGCCGCCCGGCCAACAGGAAATGGTCGCCCATTTCGAGCGCTGGATCTCGCCGGGCCAGGATTCGGTCTTCATTGGCGGCCCCTACGACAATGACACCCAGGTGCGAGACTTGATCAACCACCTTCCGAACCATCTGCTGCTTACGGGCGATGTCCGGATCGGACGGGATCACCTGGCGGGCAGTCCGTGGGATCCCTATCAGCCGTATCCGTTGCGGAAGGATGATATGGTCGTGGGCAACGTGGTGCTCGAGGCGCCGCTGCAGCTCAGCATCGAACAGGGAACCCCGTTGCACGCCGAAGTGGACAGCATCGGCGAAGGCTTTGAGGCCGGGTTGCAGTCGGTAAGGATGATGGCCGTGGTTCGCAACACGGTGCCGTTGGGCGGTTCGCTCTACCTGCTGGCCGGCAGTTTCGCCAATCAGGACTCGGCTACCGCCGCGCTGCAGTATGATAACCTGGCGACCTACGCGCTGGCCGATCCCATCACTGTGCCGGCCCCTCAGATCAACCCGAACACGAACCGAGCCATGGCCACCGCGGTGGACACCCTGGAGTTTGCCATCGGCCCGGAGGCGATGGCGACCCTGACTTCCGACAGCCTGTTCATGCGGCAGATCATCTACATCGAGCCCACACCGCAAAGTATCGCCGCCTACGAAACCGATGGGATCACCGTGTCGATCCTCGCTGAAGTGGAATACCGGGTCAACGAGGAGGATGACGAATGAGACGGCCGCGGCCAACCCTGACAGCGTTGCTTTTCCTGCTTATGCTCGGCCTGATCGTTCCTGTGCAGGTGGATGCCTATCGCCTCAACGACGCCCGCGCGATTGGGCTGGGCGGCGAACTGGGCGGCACTCCCCGCGGTGTGCATGTTGTCGGGTATAACCCCGCCTACCTGGGGTTGCAGGACAATCCAAGGATCTCGTTTTACACGCCGGTGATCAATGTCGGCTTTCGCATTTCCAACGACGCCTACTCCATTTCGGAAATGGAAGAATACTTCCAGGACGGCAAGTATCTGGCGGATTCGGACAAGGAAGACCTGTTGGGCGAGATCGGCGGGGACGCGCTGAAGCTCCGGGGAGACGGACATGCGTTGATCGGCGGCTACAGCTTTCCCACCGAAAAAGTCAACATCGCCCTCACCCTGGACATGATCGCGGTGGGCGACGCTGAACTGGACAAGGATCTGCTGCGCTTCGCGCTCTACGGCTACCCGATGGATGATGTCGGGGTGGAGAAATCCTTCAACGACATGATGCTGGAAGGTGTGGCGTTTACCCGTCTGGGCGCGACCTTCGGCAAAGCGTTCACGGAGTTCGAGGTTCTCGACCAGGACTGGCTGGACGAGTTGGGCGCGGGCATCTCGTTCTACTACTACCAGGGCATCGAATACGGGACGCTGGAAGACTTCGACGCCCGCTATGTGGTCGGGCAGGATTCCGCCGGCAACACGCTGTACATGAACGGACTGGTGGAACTGCTTTCCCCCACCATGTGGAGCGGCTCGGGCGTGGGCCTGGATCTTGGCGTGGCGGCCAAAGTGATGAACAAACGCGGGATTGTGGGCCTTAGCCTGCTCAACCTCGTGGGCATGGTCAACTGGACAAATGTGGAACGACGCGTGTACGGTCTGACGGTTGACCAGGCGCCGCCCCTCGACGGCATGGACAACTTTGACGGCTGGTTCGACGAGAACTTCGAGCCGCTGGACACGTTGACATCCAAGGATGATCTCTCGCAGACGCTGCCTCGTGAGATCCTGTTGAGCGGCGGCTACTGGCTGCGCGAAGACCTGTTCATCACCGGCGCGTACCGGCAGGGCCTGAATCGCGCCGCAGGGGCGACCATTGTGCCGCGATTGGCGGTGGGGGCGGAGTACAAGGTCCATCCCATGGTCCCGATTCGCGGCGGGTTCGGCATCGGCGGCCGTTCCGGTTTCCAATGGGGCATCGGCGCCGGCATTCGTTACAAGATCTGGCAATCCGATATCGGCATCGGCTGGGAGAAGGGCATCTTCAATTCCGCCACCGGGTTCACCTTCGGCATCAGCACCAGCTTCTTCTTTGACGCTCCGCCTGCGGATCCCTTCAAGACCAACGATTTCTGGCAACGGGAAGCGGAACAGACGCAGTAAGTGTTAAGAGTATTCAGCCATTTCCACGGCTTCACTCTCGGCGAGTGAGGCCGTTTTTTCAGGTGACTCTCCTCTGTAACAAAACAGGCGCCTTTCGTGTCTCATCTTTGAGGGAAACAAACCAGGGATGGGAGTGACCATGTTTCGTACAACACTGATTGGAATACTTGCCCTGCTGATCGGGCTGCCCTGTTTCGCTTCGGGCGGCGATCCGGGCGTCTCCTGGGTGGAGACTGATGATGGCTGGAAGGCGGTGATCGAATACTCGTTTGATCCGCAGCCGGGCCAAACCCTGCGCGTGCAGCAGATGATCGGCGGCATGGTCTTCGAGGCGGGCGAGCCGGTGCTCACCCTGGCGTTTACCGTGGACGACATGAGCCGCGAAGAGGCCGAAGCGCTGCTGGAAAAGGAATTGCCCACGTTGACAGCCAACGCCGACGGATACACGCTGAAGGGGCGGGAAAAGCACGAGAGAGGCGACTGGCGGTTCAAGCTGGAAGCCATCCTGCCGTCGGAATACAGCCTGAACGCAGGCACCGCAGCCGGATCGATCTATGCGGAAGGCCTGACCGGCGAATTTGATTTCTCTTCCGGCGGCGGCTCGATTGAACTGGTGAAGCTCACCGGGGAGATTGACGCGAGTAGCGGCGGCGGCGGGATCGACGGAGAACACTTGACCGGCGATCTGGATCTTTCCACCGGCGGCGGTGGCATTGATCTCCTGCATGTGAGCGGCAACATCGACGCGTCCACCGGTGGCGGCGGCTCCTCGATCCGGGAAACTCAAGCTGACCGGATCTCCCTGAGCACCGGCGGCGGTGAACTGGAATTCGAGAATGTCACTGTAAACGATTTCGCCAATGCCGGCACCGGCGGCGGAGACATCGAGCTGGAAGGCTGCACCGGCGAGTTTGAGGTCTCCACCGGAGCAGGCCAGATCGAGGTGAGTGATCATACCGGTTCCATCGACGCCAGCACGGGAGTGGGCGATATCGAAATCGAGGAAAGCGCCTGCTGGGTTGACGTGTCGACCGGAATGGGACGGATCGAGGTGGAACTGGTCGGTCTACCGGCAAACGGGCGCGCGAGGCTGGAAATGTCTTCCGGCAACGGCAATATTGACTTGTCGCTTCCAGGTGACGGCAGCTATGCCTTTGAAGTCAGCTCGGGGCGCGGCGGCACAATTAAATCCGATTTCGCTTTGCATCTCAACACGGACGAGGATCATGGCCACGGCGAGATCAACGGCGGCGAGGTGGAAGTAGAGATGTCCGCCAATGGCCGGGTACGGATTAAAAAGATCTGACCCATTCGACTCTCAGAAGGCAGTTGAAAACAATGGCCGGTCTTAAGCGACCGGCCGTTTTGTGCGATAGAATAAGCGAGGGCATGCTTGTCCCGCCCGCTGGCATATGCGGAAGGACCGCAGTACGGTCCAGCAAGGGAACCCAACGAAAGGAGGCAAGCATGACGGGAGCCATCGCAGGCGTAAGCAATGCGTTGGACATCCAGCAAGCGACCGCCGCGGGACTGTATGAAGGGCTGGAAGGGTCCGGTCAGCAGGCCCGGCAGGCGCAGTCGTCCACGCTGATGAGCGGACAGGATACGGTGGAGATCAGTGCGCAGGGACGCGCCGCCGCGAATGCGGCCATCCCCACCGATCAGGCCTGACCGCCGACCAACACGGAACATGTCGTCCGCCGCACTCAACTCGCTTGAGTGCGGCATTTTTCGGTGTGCCAGG
Organism: uncultured bacterium; assembly: GCA_964648415.1. GTDB lineage: Bacteria > Electryoneota > Electryoneia > Electryoneales > Electryoneaceae. The sequence goes on from CAZYOC010000041.1 coordinate 18,282, forward strand.
CATGGTGTATCGCTAATGGGGTGCAAGTCCCCTGTGGGCCTTGATGACAGGAACCAGTAGCCAAGGGCAAGTGCGTCGTCGCGAGGCGGGGTTCGGAGGAAGCCGGAGGCGGACGTTGCGGCGGTAAATCCGGCGAGGGCCAACGGACAGCGTTACATCTTACCCTGGGAGGCCTCATGGTCTGTCGGCATGCTGTCGACTACCGGTCCAGCAATGGACGGGGATGGAGGGTGAGGAGTCAGCAGCGGCCATAGTGGTCCATTGCGCCAGCTATGAATCGTTCTGAGCTGCGCATTATCGTTCAGAGCAAGGAGCAGTCGTGAATGATTCGGATGGCATGGAGTTGCCGTAAAGGTAGAACTGATCCATCAAGACGTTTCTATGCCACGGTTTAGCTGGTGAAGGCGGAACTGGATCTGGCTTTTCCGTGGAGCAACAAGCGCCGGCGGCATCACTCACAGCACGAGCCTTGGCAGCTGCGCACTACAGGGCCTGTTGCACAATAGGAACCGATCTCATTCCAGCGAAGGCTGGAATCCAGACAAGGTGCAAGAATACAAAATGTTAGCAATTCTGAACCGAAATAGTGTTTAACAGGGTGTTTTCATAGTTAACATATTGTAGTATATAAACATGCCTGGATTCCAGCCTTCGCTGGAATGAGAGACATCAGAATTCGTGCAACAGGCCCTACATGCCGGTCCGCTGGAAAGCGTGGATGTGGTGCGCGGTCCTGACACGGGCGAAATTGACCTGAACGGCGGCATGGCGATGCCAGGTTTCGTGGATGTCCACGTTCGCCTGATGGACCTGGGCCGGGCGCAGAATGAACTGAACCTGGTGGGAACGGCTTCACGAGACGCCATCTTCGCGGAGGTGATGGAAAAGATCATAAGCACCCGTGAAGCGGACAACGGCAGAGACGCCTGGATCGTCGGCAACGGGTGGGATCAGAACGACTGGCCCAATGTATCGTTTCCCGGGCTCAGCGATCTGCCCCCCGGCCCGAATCCGGTCTGCTTGTGGCGCATTGACGGCCGGACTATCTGGGTAAACGAGTTGGCCTTGCGAGTCTGCGGTATCGACAAGAATACCCCCGACCCCGAAGGCGGACGTATCTTGCGCGACGCCCTGGGCAACCAGATGGCCCTCGATGTGCTGGAGCATGCCCTCGCCGAAGTCAATGCCGATGATCACCGGTTCCGTCTCGAACACGCCCAGTTTCTGACACCGGAAGACTTCGCACGGCTGGGCGCGCTGGATGTCATACCAACCATCATGCCCACTCACGCCACCAGTGACATGCCCTGGGCGGAGCAGCGACTGGGTCCGGAACGGATTCAGTACGCGTACGCCTGGCGCACCCTGTTCGAAAACGCCAACCATATCGCACTGGGTTCGGAAGCCCCGGTGGAAAATCCCAGCCCGCTGTGGGGAGTGTATGCGGCCGTAACCCGGCAGAACCATGAAGGTCTGCCGGAAGAAGGTTGGTTTCCCCAACACCGACTCGAATTGCAGGAAGCTTTACGGGGCTATACGACGGAGGCAGCCTACGCCGGTCACGGTGAAGATGTTTATGGCGGCATCCAGGTTGGGAAGGTGGCTGACCTGACCCTGCTTGATCGCGATCTGACGAACCTGAAACCGGTGGAAATCCTTGACACGCAGGTGCTACCATCGTAAACGGTAAAATCGTATATGATTACAACCGGGAGTAGCCTCCTGTAGAACCATGCGTGTTGATCTGTTGCGCCATAACAAATCAGCCTTTGTCCCGAACGGGCAAAGGCTGATCATCTCGCAGGTCAAAGGTAAATGGCAAAGATCCTATTCACCCAATGAAAACAGCAGGCCGATATTCGCGTAGAATCCTCCAAACGAAGGATCATCGTCGAAATAATACTCATAACCGTCATCCGAGTAAACAGCAACCTCCTTGTAATTGGGCGTACCAAACCGGAACCCGGCGCCGAAGGTGTAGACAAGTTGCGGTGTGAAACGCCATTCGGTTTTGAAATACAGGTTCAACCCGGGGCCGACCCCGCTGACCGACGTGTCAATGTATTGCGGATCCGCTTCACCGTAATCCGGATAGGCCCGATAAGACACGACACCTTGTCTGTCGAGCGTTGCAAAGCTGAAGCTCACCCCCAGCCCGACATACGTCTTCAGGGTTACACTGCTGTTCAGGACGAACATCGGCCCCATTTCCAGTGTGAATGCGTTGATCGATTCGTAGATGTTGTGCTTACCCTCTTTCTCTTCTGCATTGGTATACCGCATCTCGAGATGCAGTTTGTGTAGGGTGTTGTCCGGGATCAGGTCCAGCCCGATCTCAGCGGAATAACCGGTATCGAAGCTGTATGGGGTCATGAGTCCGATGCCGAACCCGATTTGCGGAGTCACCCCGCCCAGCGCCCCGGTGACACTCACCAGCATCACCAGGATGCTTGCTGCTACATGTGCCTGTCGCATAAATACCTCCGAAAAAACCGTGCTGCGGACGAATACTGCATGTCGTGCGTTTGACTGAAAGTACGGAGATTTTCACCCTGGAAACTACTCGCATCGTTGGAAAGTTGAAATTCCGTTACACATACAAGACCACAGCAGCATGCAACGCCTGGGCGTCTCACACAGAGCAGCGACCCAACAGAAGCTGGAGCGCTGTTCTATAGGGCCTGTTGCACGAATTCTGATGTCTCTCATTCCAGCGAAGGCTGGAATCCAGTCATGTTTATATACTACAATATGTTAACTATGAAAGCCAACGATTAAACACTATTTTCGGTTCAGAATTGCTAACATTTTGTATTCTTGTACCTTGTCTGGATTCCAGCCTTCCAGACTGTCCCAGAATGCGAGAGGAATCTCATTCCAGCGAAGG
>CAZYOC010000042.1:0-12384 GCA_964648415.1 uncultured bacterium
TGACGACAGTTTGTTGTTGTTTTATACAACCCGCTGCCGGGGTTGTCAAAGAGGGTGGAATTGTCTCCCAAGGTGCGCGCCAAACGGACGGCGCGTACCTTGGGCTATGGCAGAGAACCACTGCCGTGGTTCCTTCGTGAAAAATCCGGGTTAGAAATCTTCGCGCTCCATCAGTTCACGGGTTTTCCGGTCTTCCCAGTCTTTTCCGAGCCAGACATCAAACGCGTGAATCCCAAGCCCAATCCCCCAGCCGCCGAGCGCATACTGGAAGAAGTAGCTATCGGGGACGAAATAGAGGTTGATGCCGACAATGAAGGCATTGACCAGGATGTAGGCCGCCAGGTGTGCGTAGAACTCCTTGAGATCCTTCACCCGGGCGCGTGCGCGGTCATACCGGTATTTCTCGTCGTCAAGTCTGGAGAAATGCTGTTGTTCCATGAGGATGTCCTTATGGTTGCGCGTTTTTCCGCTCCTCTTTCTCCATCAACTCTTTGATCTTGCGTTCTTCCCAGTCCGGCCCCCACCAGTTAAAGATGCCGAACGTGGAGACTGCGTGAATGGCAAGCGCGATGCCCCAACCCAGGAGGGGCCATTTCACCCAGAAGTAGCCCGGGCCGGTGGAGCTGGAGAAGTAGATCACCAGGAGGAAGGCGTTGACGAGAACGTAACTGGCGACATGAGTGTAGAATTCCTTGATTTCCTTGGCGCGTTTCTTCGCTCTCTCGTAACGACTCTCCGGAGTTTCCTGCATTGCGGCTCTCCCTGTTAGTTTCACCAAAGGTACAATACCAGAACGTCGCCGTCAGCTCCAAATGACTCCATACAACGAAAACCTGCTCCTTGAAAACTGAACAAAAGTACAGTATTTTGTCTGCATGGATCAGCGAAGAACAAACCTCATTGCTCGCGTCCCCGGGTTCGCCGCGGAGGTGGAGACACGGCTGCACCGGTTGGACGGCTGCGCGGTGGTGGTGGTCACAGGCCAAGGTAGTCGTGCGCTGGTGGTCTCTGTCAATCGACGGGCGCTGGCGCTCGGGATCCATCCCGGAATGCGTACGGACTCCATCGGCATATTGGATTGCCGGGTGTTGCCTTTGTCAAAGAAGCGTTGTGCTTATGCGACTCGTGAGCTCCTGGAGGCGCTCCGTTTACCGTTGCCCGATCCCCGGGAGCTTCGGCTTGGAGTGTTTGCATCGTGTTGGACCGGTGGAACTCGCATGCTGGAGGGGGCTCGCGAAGAGGCGGACCGGGCGCTCCGCACACTCGGCTTCTCCGCGAGTTGGGGCATCGGTCCGGAGACGGCGGTGGCGGAGATCGCGGCTCGAGTGGCGGGAATCGGCCGGGTTCGACGAGTGGAAACGGAGCAGGTGCGGTCGTTCCTGACGCCGTTGCCGGTCGCTGCGTTGCCGGACCTGAAGCAGCAGCAGTGCGACGCTCTGCGCGAGATCGGCGTACACACGCTCGGCCAGCTCGCCGTCTTGCCGGATGTGGTGCTGCGCGAGATGTTCGGCCCGGAAGGCGTGCCGTTGAAGCTGTTGGCGTTGCAGGGACGCCGCCCTGATGTCGAGCGCGAGTGGAGAGGTTTTCGGCGGTTGGAGGAGGACAGCGACGATCCCGGTTTGATCCGTGACACCCTCGCGGCGCTGGTGTCCGAAGGGTTGGATGCGTTGACCCGGGCCGAGAAGGCTCCACGCGGACTGTACCTTATGATCGTGTACAGCGATCACCGCCGCAGGGGCATGCGGAAAGCGTTGAAACCCGAGTGGCACGAGGGCCGGATTCAACGTGTGGCGGGGGAGATGCTGGAGCAGATCTGGATGCGGCGGGTACGTCTCTCCGAAATACGTCTCACGCTGTACTACGGGCATCTTCATCCGCAGCAGTACTCGCTGTTTGTCCCGGCCGGTCGGGTGGGGCGTGACGATGCGCTCCGGCAGGCGTTGCTGGGAATACGGCGACGCTGGGGCGGTAACGTGGTCTCGTTCGCGTCGGCGCACACACCCATCGCAGCCTCATGAATCTCCGCTGCCGTCAAGAGGATTTCGTACACCTCCATGTCCGTACGCCTTATTCCTTCTACGAGGGCGCGGGACGGATCGAGGAGCTGGTGGAGGTCGCGTCGGGATTGGGGCAGGCAGCCATCGCCTTCACCGACCGGAACCGGACCAGCGGGTTGGTGCGAGGGTACAAGGCGGCCCGGGCGGCGGGTGTGAAACCCGTGCTGGGGCTGCTGCTGGACGATCCGAAGGACGCCGGCCGGACGTTGATGCTGTGGGCGCGTAACCTGAAGGGATACGGCCACTTGGGACGCCTGGCGGCGGCGCGGCAACTGGAGGCCGGGTTCACCCTGGAAAACGCAGTCGAGAGTCTCGATGATAACGTGCTGGCCGCGGTATCTGAACCGGACCTTCTGGAGAAGCTGTACGATGTCCTGCCGCCGGGGACGGCGTTCGGCGAGTTGACCTTGCCGCGGGACGCCGGCGACAAGAAGCGCATGCGGACGCTGTACGAGTTCAGCCGCAAGCGGCGCATTCCGCTCGTGGTCACCGGCGCGGTTTCCTACGCTACGCCTGACCAGGCGGAATTGGCGCGGTTGCTGCGCGCCATCGGAGATCGCCAGTTCCTGCAGAAGACCGCCGTCAACCGGGATTCGGTCACCCATCGTCCTCTCGATGACGGCGGCCGTTTGTTGCGCGCGTACGAGGCGCTCCCGGAGGCGCTGCACAACACCCGTCTGATCGCCGACCAGTGCGAGGTGGACCTGCGGCTGGGCGAGTTGAAGTTTCCCGAAGCGAAGCTGCCTCGTGGAGTGCGGCCCTTCGAGGAGTTGCGGAGTCGTAGCGAAGAGGGCCTTCGCAAGCGGTACGGCGATAATCCGAAGCAGGAGGCGCGGGAACGGCTGGCGTATGAGCTGGGGGTGATCGACCATCTCGGGTTCACCGGCTACATCCTGACAGTGCATGATATCGCACGGGAAGCGTGGCGGCGGGAGGTGCGCACCCTCGGGCGCGGGTCGGCGGCCAACAGCATGGTCTGCTACTGCCTGGGCTTGACGGATATTTGCCCGCTACGCTACAACCTCTACTTTGAACGCTTCCTCAACCCGGAACGGAAGAGTCCGCCGGACATCGACCTGGATTTCTCCTGGCGCGACCGGGACGAGATCCTGGAATACGTGTTTGATGAGTATGGCCATGACCATGTGGGACTGATCTGCACCACCGTGACCTTCAAGACCCGCGGGGCGTTGCGGGAAACAGCGCTGGCGCGTGGGATTCCCGAAGACGAGATCAGCCGTGTCACGAAGCGCATCCCCTGGTTCAGTGGCGATACGCCCCTGGCGGAGTTGAAGGAAGCGAAGCCGGAATGCAGGGATCTGCCGCTGGACCGGGAGCCCTGGCGCAGCATCGCTATCGAGGCGGAGAAACTGCGTGGGCTGCCGCGACATTTGTCGATCCACGCGGGCGGCGTGGTGATCACGCCCGGCCTGATCACCGACTGGAGCGGCTTGGAAATGGCCGCCAAGGGGTTCGTGGTCACACAGTACGACATGTACAGCACCGGGGATCTGGGCCTGGTGAAGATCGACCTGCTGAGCCAGCGCGCGCTGGGAGTGCTGAAGGATGCGGTGCAGAATGTGGAACGGAACACGGTGTCATTCCTGCGCACGTTGTCATTCCTGCGAAAGCAGGAATCCAGAGAGGGTGACGAGGAAAACGGCGTCGGAAACGGAATGCGAGCGTATGCGCCAACGATGTCGTGTCAGTTCGTTAGCGCCAGCGGAGAACTGACACGGAGTGGTGGGGAAAGGGAGAACACGTCAGCAGAATACACGGGAAACTCTGTCAGATCTCCACTTCGTTCAGGATCTGACAGGACAAAAGAGGAACCTGACAGGACACAAAGTGCGTCGCGTAATGAAGTGGTAGAGGCGAGCAATGCACGCATCCGCACCGCCATCGACGACATCGAATCCCTCTTCCGCGACAAGCCGACGTGGGATCTCATCCGCACCGGCCAGAGCATGGGCTGCTTCTACATCGAGTCGCCGGGCATGCGGGCGCTCCTGCAGAAACTGGACTGCGACACATACGATCTGCTCGTGGCCGCCAGCTCCGTGATCCGGCCCGGAGTGAGCGAGTCGGGAATGATGCAGCAGTACATCGACTGTGTCCGTGACCCGTCCAGGGCGATCTACCTGCACCCGAAGATGAAAGAAATCCTGGGCGACACGCACGGCGTGATGATCTACCAGGAGGATGTGATCAAGGTGGCGCATCATCTGGCGGGAATTTCCCTGGGCCGGGCGGATACGTTGCGGCGCGCCATGAGTGGCAAGGGGAAAACCCGCGAAGAGATGCAGAAAATGGCGCGGGAGTTCATCACAGGATGCAGGAAGAACGGTGTCAGCAATGAAATCGCCGGGGAGATCTGGCGGCAGGTGGAGTCCTTTGCCGGGTACGCGTTCTGTAAGGCTCACAGCGCCTCGTTTGCGGTGCTCTCGGTGCAGATCGCCTATCTGCGGGCGCATCACCCGGCGGAGTTCATGGCGGCGGTGCTGGCCAACGGCGGCGGGTTCTACAGCCAGGCGGCGTATGTGGAAGAGGCGCGAAGGTTGGAACTTGACGTTTGCCTGCCGCATGTAAACAGAAGCGAGCTGGAGCATGTTGGCGCTGGAAGGCGCATCCAGCTTGGTCTGAAGGGAATCGGGGTGCTTCGCGAGGATACCCCGGACCGGATCCTTGACAAGCGCGCTCAAGACGGCCCGTTTCGCGGGCTGGAGGATTTTGCGCAACGCATACAGCCGGCGCGGGACGAGATCGAGGCGTTGATTTCCTGTGGAGCGTTTGACGGCCTCGACCGGAACCGTCCGACCCTGCTGCGCCGTGTGAAGGCCGGCTACGAGGCGATGAAGCGTTCGCCCGGGCCGTTGGCGGTGGGAGCGAGCGGGGTGACCGACGCTCTGCCCGATGCGCCGGACTGGACCGATTTGGAAAAGGCGTTGGCTCAGCGGCGCATCCTGGGCTTCTCGCCGGGGCCGCATCCGCTGGCGTTGCTGGACTTGCCGGAAGAGAACGTGATTCCGGCGCGGGAGCTGCTGCGTCATGAAGGCCGGCGGGTGACCATGTTGGGCTGGGCGTACGCGTCCAAGCGGATCACCACGCGGGTCAAGAAGGAGACCATGCAGTTCCTGTCGATGGAGGATCTGACCGGCACGTTTGAAGTAACGCTGTTTCCGCGTGTGTACCGTGCTCATGCGCCGATGCTGCACGGCCACGGCCCTTTCCGGGTCACGGGGCGGGTGGAGGACGAGCAGGGGGTATGTACTCTTGTGGCGGAACAGGTGGAGCAGGTGCAGCCGCGAGGGGCGTCCCAGTTCGAGCGAGCACGCCACGGCGGACGTCGCTAACGAAACGAAAACAACTTGATAAGAGCGCGCCGAAGTGGGTTATTGCTTGCGTACACGCAAGCCCGGTTCTATATTCCCCGCACAACTTTGAGCATGTTTGCAACCAAGCAATAGGGGCGAACCATGAAGCGGTCGATACTGGTGTTGTTGAGCGTGGCGTTTCTGCTGTCACTGGCAGGCATGGCGCCGGCGCAGACTCCGGAGATCGAAGCGAAGTTGAAGGAACGTGATCAACTGCGCGAACAGATGGCGAACGCCGCGGACGAAGCTGAGTATAACCAGCTACTGCAGCAGTGGGAAGTGCTGAACGCGGAAATCGAGCAGATGATGTCGGAAGTGACCGCGAGCGCGGAAGCCAAGTCGCGTGCGATCACCCTGTTCAATGAGGGTACCGACGCGATGCGGCAGCGTCGCTACGATGTGGCGGTGAGTAAATACCAGGAATCGGTTGAACTGAATTCGCTGGAGCCGCGCGCCTATTACATGCTGGGCGTGGCGCAGCAGCGGATGCGGAACTACGATGGCGCACTGGAAGCCTACACCCAGGCGACCCAGTTGAACAACCACTACGCGAAGGCTCACAACGCTCGCGGGCTGGTGCTGCGCAGCATGGACCGGTATGACGACGCCCTGGCGGCGTTCCGGAATACCCTGGCGCTGGAAACCGCAGAATCGAGCGAGAAAGCCGCCGCATACACCGGCATGGGCGTGGTCTACTTCGAGATGAAGGACTACGAGAGAGCGGTAAGTGCATACGATCAGGCTGTGCAGGCCGACCCCACCGACGCCGACGCGTATTTCAACATGGGTAAGGCTCATGGGGCACAGTCGGAATGGGAAGCCGCGGTGGAGGCATTCAAGAAATCCACGGAGCTGGACGCGAAGGATTACAAGGCCTGGACCTCGCTGGCGGAAGCGTACAACAAGGTGAGCAACTTTACCGAAGCGGTTTCGGCGGCCCGGGCGGCGCTGGGTGTACGCGGCAACTACGCGCCGGCCTGGTTTGAGCTGGGTTGGGCGCACGAGCAACTTGGCAACCTTAGCGAGGCGCTCGAGGCCTACGAGAAGGCCAAGAACGACCGGCAGTACCGTGAACCGGCACAGTACCAGATCGACCGGATCAGGGAAAAGATGTAGGTTGTTTCACGAGTATCCTTTTATAGTCACCCGGAGTGGTTCGCCGCTCCGGGTTTTTTATGAGTGCATCTGAGAGTAACAAGCTGAGATTACTGTATATAGGGTTTCTTGAAAACATAGTCCCATTGTGTCATTCCTGCGAAGCAGACTGTCGCAGAATGCGAGAGAAATCTCATTCCAGCGAAGGCTGGAATCCAGACATGTCTATATACTACAAGATGTTGGCTATGTAAACACCCTATTGAATACAACACTGGTTCTGGATTGCTAACTTATTGTATTCTTGCATCTTGCCTGGATTCCCGCCTTCGCGGGAATGAGAGTGGGTTTGATTCTGCGACAGTCTGGAAAGCAGGAATCCAGAATAAACTGAGATTTGAGATTTATATATGTCCGATTCTTTGCAAGAAACCCTGTAAGTTTGATCGCTCGTTTTCAACCTCGTGTGTGGCTGAGGAGGAAAAGGGATGATGGCGCTTCTTGAATTGGTGATCTACGGGATCATCTTTTATTTCATCACGGTCTGGTTTACGCAGGATCACAACCTGAACTGGGTGCGGGTGATGCTGTGGACCGCGTTTGTGCATGCCTTGGGAATGGGTGTGGCTGTGCTTGGCATGATGCTGGGTGACAATGAAATCGCGCCCGCGGTTATGATCTTCGGTTCCATCAGTGTGCTGGTGGTAGGCTTGTATCTCGTGCTGGACCTGGCGCTCGGAGTCAAGTCAATAGCCAAGCGTCTTCAGATTGCAGGTGTGTATCTGGTTGCGATTATCGGGATCAATCTGGTCTGTTGACTTCATCGCAGATTCCTTCCATCGTTTTCGGACATCCATCCTGAGATACTCTGTATTGCTAAGGCCCGTGATACTTGTCGTATAGCGGTTTTCTCCTCCAGGTTTGTTCCTCTCAAAGGGCTGCTGGGCGGTCATGCTATCTGTATGCCCCGCGTGATTCCGCTTAGGTTGTGTTCAGCAACGAAAACAAGCAAGGAGGAAGGATTGTGAATCGCATGCAAGGCAAGACAGTCGTGATAACCGGCGGGGCCGGCGGAATCGGGATGACGGCAGCGAAGAAGTTCTACGAGGAGGGCGCGCGTGTCCACCTTGTGGACCTCGATGAAGAGGCGCTGCAGAAAGCGGTCAGCTCGCTGGCCAGCGACATTACCTATACCGCGGCTGACGTCAGCGATGAAGAGCAAGTCAAGCAGTACGTCAAGGAAGCCAAAGAGAAGCATGGCCGCATCGATGCGTTCCTCAATAACGCCGGCATCGAGGGCAAGGTGCAGCCGATTGTGGAAACCGACGTGGCGGATTTCGACAAGGTGCAGCAGGTGAACGTCCGCGGCGCCTGGCTGGGCATCAAGCATGTCGCGCCGGTGATGATGGAGAATGACGATGGCGGAGCGATTGTGGTAACGTCATCTGTAGCCGGTGTCGCGGGGACGCCCGGCGTGGCGCCGTATGTCACCAGCAAGCACGCGATCATAGGCCTGATGCGTACGGCGGCGCTCGAGCTCGCGCCGAAAAAGATCCGTGTGAACACGGTCAATCCTTCGCCTGTGGACAACCGCATGATGCGTTCGCTGGAGGAAGGCTTCAACCCGGACAACGCGGAGCAGATGAAACAGCAGTTCGAGACGCAGATCCCGTTGCAACGCTACGCCGAGAACGAGGAAGTCGCCGACCTGATGTTTTTCCTGTGCAGCGACGAGGCGAGCTTTATCACCGGCGGCGTGTACATGATCGACGGTGGCATGACGGCGAGCTGATACGGATCACGCCGGATAGGTCTGCGGTCAAAGCAGGAGAGCAAGCCGGGAAATATGAATGCTCGGGCGAAATGCCCTATGATGTCATCCCCCCAGCGCAGAGCGCCTGCCCTCGAATGGTTTGATCGGGGGGATCTTCTCTGGTTCCGGCTCAAATGAGACCAGACTTTCAAGCTTCTGGATACAGTGGTAACGAACGGCTGAATCGCCCACTACAAACGCGGTCTCGTCAAACGTGGCCGAGAGGTTGAGCCGGTTGTACACGTGCTTTATTCCGTGACAAACGTTCTCAGATAATCGCTCATCCGTTGCGCACGGTTGGCCAAGTCGCTGAGTATACGAATTACTTCAAGCGAGACATATTTCTGTTCAAACGGAATTCCGCTGTTGGTTTCCTGCAAAATGCCCCGGATGAGACGGAACTGGTGCCGGTCGGTGATGTGCTCCAACCGGCTGATTTCCATGATGTCCTCGTGCATTTGATCGTTCATGGTTAATTTGTAGCCGGCGCGCACCATGTCGCATACCTGTATGGTCATGCTGGTCGCCAGGCGCGCCGATTCTTCTCCGTATTTCCCCATTTCGAGCAACAATTGGCGGCTGGAATACCTGCCGATCTCCTCGGGCGCCCAGAAGGGCTGGATCCGGAACATCATGGCCAGGTCTTCCACTTTGTTCGCCAGGCCGTCCTGCATCCTCACGTAGGTCAGTAGGTTGCCACGCGGAATCGGCATCATCACCGAGCGGGGGATGGAGCCTCGCAGATCCACCTTGCTGGCGTCGGCGTCCTGCTCGAGCGCAAACACCTCTTCGGCGAGGTTATGCACTTCCTGTTCCTGGCCGTTGACCGCCGCCAGCAGCAGGGGATGCAGCTTGTCCAGGCAGATGTTGACACGTTCGGTATGTTCTTTCAAGCCGGTGACCGGACTGGGGCCGCCGAGCAGCTTGGATAACACATTCACCATTCACTCCTCCTCAAATGCGGGCTAACGTAAATCTAACAAATTCGCACTCTCCCCGCAACAGACTCTTAGAAAACTGTTTCCGCTTGGTTTAGACCTAATTTCAGGATTAATATAGCTTTCGCAAACGGTTGTGGGATTATTAGCGAGTTTGAATTGCCGACCCATTGCTGTCTGAACATGGATATGGTATACTTCTCAGGCGCTTCCTCAGGAAAAAATTCTCACTGAAAAGAGTAACCTTTTCGAGTGAATCGGGGTCTTATGAGCGGTCGTTTCGGGTTCCAGAGGGTTGTATGCGGCAGAGCCGGGAGGGGTTCCATGAGTGCGATAAACGTGTTTAAAGGGTTGATGCTGGGAACCGCCGTGCTGCTGCTGCTTGGCGGTCTGCCGGGCTGCGTACAGCAGGACGATCACACGGTGCGGTTCCTGGGTGGTGCGGTCACGCTTCGCATTCCGGAGGAGTGGGACACCGACGGCGCCTCCTCCGATCCCCTGGAGTTTCACCTGAAGCACGGGGACAGGGAGATCGCCAGCCTGGTCGCAGAAGCCGGGGAGAGTGTCGCCATGCGTTACCCGCGGAGTTGGGACGAGGAGATGGAGGCGGCCAAAGGTATGAACCGTCACAGCATGGGCGACCTTGAGAGCCTGCTCGGGACCATGCAGAAGGACACGTATTACTTCGATGAAGACGAACGAGCCCTGACCTGCCTGGAAGAGACCCCGGAGGGCCTGGAAAAGCTGCACATGCGGTTCTATGACAATGTCGGCTCCGCGGCGCTCAGCATCTCCATCTCCCTCAAACCCAGCGCCATGGAAGCTCTGCAGGACGCTCTGGTGGAAATCTATGAAAACGTCCATATCGACAAAGAGGTTGATATCCATTTCGACACAGATTATTCATCGGATGCGACCTCCGAGGTTTTTGTCGGCATGCTGGACCGTTATGATGCGCTGCTGAAGGAATACAAGGTCGCCCGCAAGCAGATGGAACAGGGCGTAAACGGCGCCGGCGACAAGGTGCTCGATACCGCCGACCGCATGGATGAATGGCGCGACGAGTGGGAAGAACGGATGGACGAGCTCGGCGACAAGCTGTCCTCCTCTGACCTGCTGTATATCAGCAAACAGTACCGGAAGCGCATGGAAGAGTACCGGGACATCATTACCGGCAATTGACGTCATGGAACGAACACCTGTGATGAGTAGCTTTGCCCCGGACAGCTTGATGTGAGCGACTTGGATACAAATTCACCATCGCTATGAACGAATCGCTATCCTCTATCACTCGCTTCCGGTCACTGCCCGGGTTTTTAGGGTTTCTTGCAAGGAATCGAACACACTAAGATCCTTAAGTGCTTGTTTATTCGGGATTCACGACTATCCCAAACTACGGGACACCGCAAGCTTCACTTCGTTCCGGTTCCTGCTTTCGCAGGAATGACATCATGGGACATTTCATTCGAGAATTACGATAGACCCGGGCAGCGATCTACCTTCGGAAAGACATCACCAACCTGCGTTCATCACTGAGGGCTATCTGAGAATCCTGCTGCTCACAGTAAGCAGCCCGGGGCAAATCGCTGAGCATAGATGCTTCCCGTCGCGGTCTCCTCTTGGGTCAGACCGTTGGATTCACTACCTTCTGCCAGGATAAAACCGGGAGGAAGCATGGCCGAGGGACGCAAGCTGGGGCTGACGGGTTGGATTCTGATCGGACTTGGAGGGGGGATCGTCGTGGGGCTGGCGCAGTACCTGCTGCTGCCGGACGGTGTCAACGATGTCATCGTGAAATACTTCCACGACCCGGTAGGGAACATCTTCCTCAACGGCATCCGTCTTCTCGTCGTTCCCCTGGTGCTGGTCTCCCTGACCCTCGGCACCGCCGCGATTGGTGACCTGAAGAAGCTGGGCCGGATCGGCGGCAAGACCATGGGGATCTATGTCACCACAACCGCTGTGGCCATTTCCATCGGGTTCGCCCTCGCCTGGATCATACGTCCCGGCACCGGCCTGTCCATCCCCGTAGAGCAGGGGTTTGAAGGCGCGGAGAAGCCTTCGGTGATGGATATTCTGGTGAACATTGTCCCGATCAACCCGTTTGAGGCCATGGTCGAGGGCAACATGCTGCAGGTGATCTTCGTGGCGATCCTGGCCGGGCTCGCCGTGGCCGCATTGAAGGAAAAAGCCCATTCCCTGGTTTCCTTCCTCGATTCCGCCAACGAAGTCATCCAGAAGATGGTCGTGTTCATCATGTACTTCGCGCCGATCGGGGTGTTCGGTCTGATGGCGGAAGTGATCGTCAGCGAAGGCTTCGAGGTCTTTGTCCCATTGCTGAAATACATGGGCACGGTGATTGGAGCCTTGCTGCTGCAAGGCTTCGTGGTCTATCCGACGTATCTGACCATTCTGGGACGGTTGAACCCGCTCCAGTTCTACCGGAACATCTACCCGGCGATGGTGGTGGCGTTCTCGACCAGCTCTTCCAACGCGACCCTGCCGGTGACCATGGAAGTGGCGGATACTCGCGTGGGCGTAAAGGATTCGATCTTCTCGTTCACGCTGCCGCTGGGCGCGACGATCAACATGGACGGCACCGCGATCATGCAGGGCGTGGCCACGGTGTTCATCGCGGGGGTGTACAACATTGATTTGACCGTCGGCAACTTCTTCACGGTGGTGCTGATGGCGACCCTGGCCAGTATCGGTACGGCGGGCGTGCCGGGCGTGGGGCTGATCATGCTGTCCATGGTGCTGTCCGAAATCGGCCTGCCGCTGGAGGGCATCGGCATCATCCTGGGCGTGGACCGGATCCTGGACATGACCCGCACCATGATCAATATCACCGGCGACATGATGTGTACCACGGTGGTGGGGAAGAGCGAAAACGAGTTTGATGAGGAGTTGTATTATGCGAAGAATAAACGGATTGAATGAGTCTGGCTTCACAGGATGATAGGATAGAAGGATAGCAAGGATGAAAAGAGGTAAAAAAGTAAAAAAGGTAAAATAAGTGAAGAATATTGACGATATACGCTTCTTTAATGCTGATACGCTTGTTTATTGCTGATACGCTTGTTTATTGCTGATACGCTTGTTTATTG
>CAZYOC010000042.1:12484-21159 GCA_964648415.1 uncultured bacterium
GATACGCTTGTTTATTGCTGATACGCTTGTTTATTGCTGATACGCTTGTTTATTGTTGATACACTTGTTTATTGTTGATACGCTTGTTCTCACCGGTTTGTCAGGTTGTCGCAGCCCCCCTCTCATCCCCGCGAAGGCGGGGATCCAGGCAAGGTGCAAGAATATAAACAAGTTAGCATTATAGCATCAGTATCACATCCAACGTTTGATGTTCATGGCGAACAACCTTCAGAACGCGAACGGGATCCAAAGCGTCCAAACATAAAAGCCCGGCGATCATTACAATCACCGGGCTTGTTCAGTTATCTGTCGTAACATCCATCAATTGGACTCCACTTCAGCGTATCACTTCACAAGCATCAGCTTCTGAGTGAACACTCGCCCTTCCGCTTCCATGCGGGCGAAGTAGAGGCCGGAAGCCAGATTCGCACCGTCAAAGCTCACCTGGTGACGCCCGGCGCTCAGGTTGCCGTCGACCAGTGTGGTCACTTCACGGCCCAGCAGGTCGAACACGCTCAGCTTCACCACAGTGCGCTGCGGCAGGTCGAAGCTCAGCCGCGACTCCGGGTTGAACGGGTTCGGGTAGGCGGCATGTAAAGCGAACTGCTGAGGCAGTACACCCGTAGCCATTTCGTTCGTATCGTAGGTATAGCCACCCACGATTCGTATCATGTAATCACCCTGGGGATCAACCAAAGTTGCGCCGTCAAACCCGAAGTGGTTATCCGGGTAAAGGTCGGCGGGCGAGAATACGATATGCGGTTTCGGTTGAGCGCCGGTCTCCACCAGTTCGAACCAGATCCAGACAGGTTCAGCGATGACCAGATCCTCGCTGCTGAGGTCGATCTCGTGCCAGTTCGGATTGATGATGCCCTGCTCGACGGTAAAGGTTCCGGAATACAGCTCATCGTCCGGGGCGCCCTCGTTGTCTGCGTAGATGTGAAGTTCCACATCCGCCGTTTCACCGTCTTCCAGGTCACCGTTCCACAGCACGTTGACGCCGTCGATCATAAACGAGGCTGTCCCATCCTGGAAATCGAAGCTGTTGAAGTAGGTGGCCGGGCCTTCGCCGGTTTCATACGCGAAGGTAGTCCGGGAGGGCAGACGGTCATCGTATCCGTACTCGTAGGTTCCTGCAGGCCGCACCGTTACCGGAATCTCAGGTGACGAGTTATTGTCCATGAAATCGTCGGTCAGCAGGGTTTGCACCAGGACGGTGAAATCGCCCGGCTGTTCCTGCAGCCAGCCGTCACCATCGTCTGTGGTCAGCCATTCGACAGTGCTGTCTCCGGAGGCGAGGAAGAAGTTGTTCAGCAGGGGATAGGGTTGCGGTCCGACACGCCACAGCGCGTTGAAGGTCTCATCGTTGTTGCCGTAATTGCGGATGTCGACCCAGCTCTCAATGCGTTCGCCGGCGGTGGTGGGCCAGCCGATGAAGACCTGTTCCACACCCACATCGTGATCGAAGCCGGAGTTGGCGATGACCTCGAAGTCGTCGATGAACAATCCGCTTCCCACGCCGCCGTCGTCGTTGTCGTCTGTGATGGCGCGGAAACGGAACTGCACGGTGTCGCCTGCGTAGGCGATCGGGATTTCAATCGGGACACTCATAGCTTCGTTGTTCAGCATGCTGTCACGCAGCACCCAGCCGGATTCGGAGCCATTGTAGCCGTAATCATAGCCCAGCCGTTCCCAATGGCTGCCGCCGTCGTTGGAAATCTCGATCTGGTAGTAGTCCTCCAGCGTGTTGTCCTCGTCGCCGTCGCTGTCCGGGAAGTCACAATACACCTGGTACTGGACAAAATGGCGCCAGCCTTCAATCAGTTCGACTTCCGGAGAAATGAGTACTGCGAACAGGTCATGGCCGCTGTCGCACCAGTAGGCGTGTGTGGGGCTGGAGTATTCTTCTTCCTGCAGCTCAAAGGTCACATCCGCGCCGATCTGGTCCAGCGGGGAGAATTCTTCCGGCTCCGCCGTGCCGTCGGCATCGTTGGTCAAGTAGTCGCTGTCATCGTCCACCACGGTGATATCGTCCACCATGAAGCCGAACCATTCGGGGTGGCCGACCGTGTTCACACCGGCGTCGGAGGCGAAGGCGAAGCGGAAGCGGACATCGGCTTCTCCGGCCAAGTCGGTCAGGCTGTAGGTGCAGTTTTCCCAGCCGTCGGACACGTCACGCCAGCCGGCGATGCCTGGTCCCAGGGCATGTGTGCCGCCAAAAGAGTAGAGGCTGGTGGCGTTGTAGGCGACGCTCGGGTCGGGCAGGACTTCCCAGGTGTCGCCGCCGTCCATGGAATAGAACACCGTGCAGCCGTCCCACCCGTCGTAGTTTTCGTTCTGCGGGATGCCGTCTTCTGTACCCCACTGCATCATAAAGTCCAGTTCCAGCGAAGCGCCATCGGCGCTGGTCAAGTCCAGCGCAGGCGTTTCCAGGAATTGCAGCCAGGCATTGTCATATCCATAGATGGTCTCGCCGCTGACTTCGCGTTCTTCGCCGCACCACCAGGAGTTGAGCTGGCCGTAAGCATTCCAGTCGTCAATATGCCACTTGGCGGGAGTGGTGGTATAGTCGTGGGCTTCCCAGTTGATGTCTCCTTCAAAGTCATCGAAGAAGATGGTGGTGTCCTCATCGAGCTCGTTGAGTTCGTTGGGTGCAAGGACCTCACCGCAACGAACGGCAGGGCGCTCCGTATCGACAACGGCTGTCGGGATCACTTCGACAGCGAATCCGGCTCCGGCGAACAGTATCACGATCCACAGGGAGCAAACAAGCAGGCACAACCTTCTCATGGGTTCCTCCAAAAAGACAAATGTAGGTTCGGTCGACTCTAATCGAATAGTATAGCACCATTGCGCACAGCGGTGCAACACGGTGCCTGTCATTCGTCCTATTTTCGCTTGGAACTGAGGGGCTCTCTGTAGATGACGTCTCTTGCACAAATCCCTTGAAACGCCGATATTTGCGGGCTATTGTTCAGGTCGAAGGGGGCAGCGTCGCCTTCTGATGACTACATCGTTGTTTCGAAGGGTGCAGCGAGAGTAAAGCGCCTGCTGAACAGGGAAGAAGGAGAAGAAGACCATGGGTCAAGACCATAACGGGATCGCGGGTGAAAAGCGTGACAAGGCCTATGAACGGCATTTGAAGGGCATGGTGACCACGAACCGGGTCAGCGCCTTTGACAACGCTCTCAAGCAGTTCGACCGCGCGGCGGAGATTCTGGAACTGGACAGCGACCAGATCGCGATGATCAAAGAACCGCGCCGTACCATTGAGGTCAAGCTGCCGGTGCGGATGGATGACGGCAAAATCAAGATCTTCAGAGGTTATCGTGTCCAACACAGTATCGCGCGCGGGCCGGCGAAGGGTGGCGTGCGTTTTCATCCCAATGTGGATATTGACGAAGTTAAAGCACTGGCGCTGTGGATGACGTTCAAGTGCGCCACGGTGGGCATCCCCATGGGCGGCGGCAAGGGCGGAGTGGTTTGCGATCCCCGCACGATGTCGGCCGGCGAACTGGAACGGGTCAGTCGTCGCTACTTCGCGGAATTGGTGGAGATCTTCGGCCCGGATCGTGATGTCCCCGCGCCGGATGTCAACACCAACCCGCAGGTGATGGCCTGGTTCGAGGACACCTATTCCATGCACAAGGGCGGCGACTGGATTCCGTCGGTGGTGACAGGCAAGCCGTTGGAACTGGGTGGCAGCGAGGGTCGAGCCACCGCCACCGCGCAGGGTGTCGTGTTTACCATCCTCGGAGCCGTTGAACACCTCGGTATCGAGTTGAAGGGCGCTACGGTCGCCATTCAGGGCTTCGGCAACGCCGGGGCCAACGCGGCGAGAATTCTCGATGACATGGGCGCGAAGATCATGGCGATCAGCGATGTGGACGGTGCATTTGTCGCCGGTAGCGATGAAGGCGTCAACATTCCCGCCGCCTACGATTACGTGATCAAGAACAAGACCCTCAAGGAGGCGGAAAACCGCAAAGAGCTTCGCATGAAGAAGCTGGACGATCCCGACGACCTGTTCGCACAGGAAGTGGACATCATCATTCCCGCCGCGTTGGAAAACCAGATTACGGAAGAAAACGCCGGCCGGATCAAGGCCAAGATCATTGCGGAAGCCGCCAACGGCCCCTGCACGCCGGACGCCGATGACATCCTGGATGAAAACGGCGTCATGGTGATTCCCGATATCCTGTGCAATGCCGGTGGTGTAACCGTCAGCTACTTCGAGTGGGTGCAGAACCGCATGGGCTATTACTGGGATGCGGAGCACATTCACCAGGACCTGAAGCGCTATATGGATTCAGCGTTCAAGGTGGTGCTGGAAACAGCGTTGTATTACAAGGTTTCGCTGCGCACCGCCGCCTTCATCGTGGCGATCCGCCGTGTGACGCGCGCCGCCGAGCTGCGTGGCCTGTATGCTTAGAAAACAGATTGACTGTTCGTCTGTTCACAAGTAGAATTGCAAACACCTCACTACTGGTCCATTGCGCCAGCTATGATAGGTTTTGCTTGTCACGGGCGAGTTGGATGCCAGGCGGTTTCGCGCAGATGTAACGGGTTACCTCAAGCGAAACCAACGCCGCAGGCAACCGCCTCGTGACAAGCCCAAAGGGAGCGCGCCTTATCGTCCATAGCTGCGTTGCATCCCTTTGAAATAACCCGCTATGCCTTCAGGGATGCGCCTTGCTCTGAACGATAATGCGCAGCTCAGAACGATTCATAGCTGGCGCAATGGACCACTACTCCGGCGGGGTGTTTGCAACTCTGGCCCTGACCCGAGAGCGACATGGTTTCCACGTAGTTCATTCATTAGATTAAACTGAGAAAACGAACTCTGAACCGCTAACTACCGGTGATCGTGAATACCATCCGAAAAGCTGCTTTCTGCCTGGGATTCCTGCTGCTGACTGTGGCTGCTCTGTGCGCCCAACCTGGTGCGGATTCTGTTGGGAGGGAGGACGATGGTCTGCTGATAGGTTACATTCTGGAAGGCCGTATTCAGCAGTTGCACGATTCATTGCGCTCGGGCTACTGGCCCCGGTCCTCGCCCCATCACCAGCTTGCTACCGCGGTGTTGCAGAAGAACGGCGAGCGGGCCAGACAGTTGTTCAGTGACTTGGTCGCCTCACCCGATACGCCCGCAGAACTCCGGACCGTCGCCTGGTTTAACTTGTACGGCTACCACCGCTTGCAGAACGATCCGGTGAAGCAGAACGAAGCACTGGAACAACTTGCCTTCCAGGACTCCCTGGCGCGGCGGCTGTTCGGCGGACCGTTGCCGCCGGCGGCTCCGGTGGATCCCCTGGATTTTCTGATGCAGCCCGATGACGGCGAGGAGTCGGGCGGTGTGGATGCCGCGGGCAACGATCCCAAGGGCCGCTTCAGCCTGCAACTGGGAGCGTTCAGCAGCGAAGCCAATGCGAAACGGGCTTCTGCCCGGTACAACGGCCTCGGCCTTGAGGTCTATGTGCAGCCGGTACAGCGCAACGGTTCCACTCTCTACATGGTTCGCGCCGGCCGGTTCGCGACTTGGGCGCGCGCGCGCGACTTCGGCGCGGACAGGATTGGAGAGCCCGGCCGGGACTTCAGTATCGTGGAGCGCAGCGATTGAACAGGAGGCGGCATGCAGCTACACCTCATCACCACAGGCGAAGACAGCAGCGCCCTCGACACACTGGAAGAAGGTTTCCGCCGTCACTGCGAGGGCCGCTGGGAGATCCTTCCCCGCCGTCTCGGGATGGTCGAACACCTGGGGCTCGCGTATGACAAGGTCGCACGCGAGGCGGGAGATCCGAACGACCTGCTGCTGCTGTGCCATCAGGATGTGCGTCCCTTTGCCGTGCCGGGACATGAACGGGTGGCGCCATTGCCCGACCAATACACATGGCTGGAGCCCGCGCTGAAGCAACCCGCCGGCTGGCTGGACACGGTCGAAACCCTGCTGCAACACGAGGACACCGGCCTGATGGGAGTGGCCGGCGCCTGCGGCCTCACCCCGGACATCGCCTGGTGGCAGTATCCTGACGTGTCGGGCGCGGTGGTGCACCTGGCGGAGGGCAGAGAACGGCTGAACCCGTATGGCCCCTGGGGAAGCGTGGCGGTGCTGGACGGCCTCTGCCTGCTGATTCGCCGCAGTACCTATCAACGGCTGCCGCTACCATCCATGCAGCAGGCCAAGTTCCATTTCTACGACATGGACCTGTCGCTGCGTTGCCTCCAGGCCGGATTGAAAAACTGGACCATCCCCTTGCTGGTTTTACACGACAGCGGCGGAGCGTCCACCGATAAAGCTGAATGGCGCAGCGACCATGACCTGTTTGTTAAAACCTGGGGCTCCGCATTGCCCGTAGCGGTCCCCTTTGAACCTCTGAGCGGAGATCGGTAGTGCCCATTCACCTGATCGACCTGATGCCCGTTGGTGTGGATGAAGAGATCGGCCTGTCCCGGAGCAAACGCACCAACGATATTGTTCTCACCGTAACAACACCCTTCGGCGAGCGACGCCTCGATTCGCCCTACGATCCGAAAGGTGAAGCTCAGAAACTGGCGGACCAGGCCAGGGGAGCGGGGGCGGTCGTGCTGCTGGGGTGTGGCGCGGGGTATGTCGCGCACGCCCTGATGAGCGAGCCCGCCCTGAAGCAGGCGCTGATCGTCACCGGCAGCGCCGCCGCCGCGTCGCATACCGTCAAACAACTGGAAAAACTCGACCCGCTCGACGCCGAGGTTACCGTTGTAACAGCCTCTCGCGCGGATGATGCCTGGGATGAAGCGGTGCGAGGGTTTGTGCGGGAGCATCCGGAAGCTGCGTTGCTGATCCATCCGCGCGAATGGAACGCGTTTCCGGGGCTGCACGGCGCCCTGGCGGTGCGGATCCGCGCATGTGGACGGCGGCTCGGACTCCAACCCTCGCCACAACCCCGAAAAGTATTGCTGTTCGCCACCGACGGCCTGATGGAGCCGGAACTGGAGCAGGCGCTTCGTGCGGAGGGAATAGAGGTCGTTGTTGAGCCGCCACTCACCCGGAAATCCTTAACCGCGGATGACGCACTGGATTTCCTGGAGACACATCGCCCGGACCTGGTGCTCTCGACCAACAACCAGGGATCGGACACTCGGGGCCTGCTGCCGGAAGCGTGCGATACGCTGGGTATCCCCTGGGCGACCTGGTTTCTGGACGATCCCCGGTTCATTCTGACGCCTGAGGAGCAGGACGCCATCGGACGGGAGCGCTGGGGTTTCCACTGGGATGCCAACGGTGAGGCCGGTTGGCGGGACATGGGGTTTGAACGCTCCGCCGCCCTACCGTTGGCCACCGATGAGACCCGGTTTTATCCTCGTGAGGGTGACCCCGCGCTGGCGGGACGGGTGGTGTTTGTGGGCAGCCCGTTGTTCCAGCGCGCGCCGGGCTATTTCGCCTCGCTGGCACAGGATCCGGTGGCGGAGGATGTGGCGGAAGCGTTGCGCGAGGAGATCCTGCTGAACCGCTGCGCTCCATCGTTGATAACCGTGAAGCGACTCTTGCGGGAACTGGGCGAGGAGGGGCATTTCGCGGCGGAATCGTTGCGGCGTCTGCCCGCTTTCGCCGTGCAGATGGCCAACCGCCGGTATCGCGCCGACATGCTGGCCGCGCTGGCGTCGTTGAAGCCGGTGGTTTTCGGTTCGGGGTGGGAGGGCCTGCTGCCGCCGGACATCGAGCTGCGCGGGACCATCGACTACAACCGCGACCTGCCGGCGCTGTACAGCTGCGATGCGGTACACCTGTCACTGACCAACCTGCAGATGCGCACCTGTCCCAACCAGCGGATTTTCGACGCCGGCGCATGCGGGGGAGTCGTGGTGCAGGAACGACTTGACGATATGGGCGAGCTGTTCGGCGACGATGTCGACACGCTGCTGTTCAGCGGCCTGCAGGAACTGAAAGAGAAGCTGGCGTGGCTTGCGGGTGACGGGGCCGCTCGCAAACACTACGGCGAAAGGCTGCGCGAGCTGGTGCTGGAAAAGCATACTGTCCGTCACCGGGTCAGATCGATCTTGCAAATCATTGTTACAGGAGCGAACAGTGGATCGTGAAAAGCTGCTGAACCGGCTTGAGCTGCACAACAAAGTGCTGGTAGATGCCGTCGCGGACGTTTCCCATGAAGAGGCGCTGGTTGTTCCCGAAAAAGGCGGCAACAGCATCAACTGGTTGGTCGGCCATCTGCTGGTGTCGCGAGCGGATCTGTTGATGGCGATGAGAGAAAAAGACCCGCTGCCGGATGGATTTCGGGAGATCTATTCACGCGGGACCGATAGCCGCAAGGGTTCACCCCTGTTTCCTTTCGAAGAGGTGAAGGACCTGTGGGAGCTGGTGCATGTGCTGCTCCGGCAAATGTTGATGCGGCTGGATCGTGATGTCTCTGTCGCTGGATCGGATGAAACGGCGGCACTCCCGGTGGACCGGCTGGAGCTGAGCCTGTTTCACGAAGCGTACCACATCGGACAGGTGGCGCTGCTGCGCAGAATCATCGGGAAAGAAGGCGTGATCAAGTGAATGAAAGTTCCGAACATCCGAGTAGAGTGACTCTCTGAATACCCCCATTATGTCATCCTCAGCACAGCAGACTGTATCAGAATATAGGGCCTGTTGCACGAATTCTGATGTCTCTCATTCCAGCGAAGGCTGGAAT
>CAZYOC010000043.1:0-9526 GCA_964648415.1 uncultured bacterium
ACTGGAGCATGGACCCGGAGTTCGGACCGGAGCTGTACGATTCGCTGAGCACCGAAGACACCACGCTGGTGCTGTACGAGTTGCTGGACGACAGCACGTACTACTGGAAGGTCTGGGCGCAGGACAGCAATACCGGCGGAACCTGGTCCACCGAGACCTGGAGCTTTGACGTCTACATCTACGATGAACCGTTGGCGTTCGACCTGTTGATTCCCGAGGACGGCGATACAGTTTACGCAGACAGTCGCGCAGTGCAGTGGGATCCGGCCCTCGAGACCGATCCTGGCGACTCAGTGATCTACTGGGTCTACTGGGGCCTCGATCCGGAGTTTGCCGCGGAGACCTACGATTCGGTGAGCACCGAAGACACCACGACCGTACTGTACGACTTGCTGGACGACAGCACCTACTACTGGAAGGTCTGGGCAAAGGACACCAACACCGAAGGAACCTGGTCCACGTCAACCTTCTCCTTCCTGGTAAGGATTCCGGACGCTCCGGCGGACTTCAGCCTGGCGTTGCCGGACAGCGGCCACCGCAGCCGGGAGCTGGATGTGGAGCTGCACTGGAATCCGACCACAGACGAGGACCCGGAAGACACCATCGAGTACGTCCTCTGGTACGCCACCGACCAGGAATTCACTACGAATCTGGATTCGGTCACCGGCCTGACGGATACCACGTATACCCTGGTGGAGCTGATCGACGAGACCGATTACTGGTGGAAGGTCCGGGCTCAGGACACCAACACCGGCGGAACCTGGTCCACCGAGACCTGGAGCTTCACGGTCTGGACCAACGAACCGCCCAACGCCTTCAGCCTGCTTGAACCGGCGGATGAAGACACCACAGCCAACGACACCGTAACCGTAAACTGGGAAACGGCGGTCGATCCGGACGGTGACGATGTGACCTATACGATTCACTGGTCCGACCAGCCCGGATTTGTGACGTTTGACAGTGATGTCACGACGGACACGTTCTTCACGATCACCGATGTCAGCCAGTTCCTGCTGAGCCTGGGTGATGACGAGGTGGACGGCGGCCTGGCCGACCTCGAACTGCCGGGCGAGATGGATCTCGGCGGCGGGATCGCCGGCGGCCGCATCCGTGTCAATCCCAACGAGCAGGTGCGGTTGGGCGGCAACGGGCCTGTGGACTTCAACCCCAACGGCAGCGGCGGCGAAGACGAGCTGGATGACGAACTCGACGAATTGCCGGACGACGCCTGGGTCTACTGGCGTGTGATTGCTATCGACTCGGAAGGCGATTCCACCTGGTCCGATGACGGTGAAACGGGCCGCAGCTTCTTCGTAGCGGTCGCGGAGCCGCCATTGGCCTTCAGCCTGACTGCCCCCGACAGCGGCACGGCGCACACCGAAGATCCGGTCACACTGGAGTGGGATGAGACCACCGATCCTGATCCGGAAGATACGATCGAGTACGTGGTCTGGTGGGCGAGTGATGGCGCCTTCACCACCGATCTTGATTCTACCACCGGTCTGACCGAGGCCACCTACGACCTGTCCGGCCTGACGGAAGGCCAGAGCTGGTGGTGGAAGGTCCGCGCACAGGACGTGAACACATCGGGGACCTGGTCGACCGAAACCTGGTCGATCTACATCCCGGCCGCACCGGAACCCTTCGCCCTGCTGGAACCGGCGGACGAGGATACGGTGGCGGAAGACACAGTGACGGTCAACTGGGATTCAGCCAACGATATTGACGCAGGCGATGTGATCACCTACCACGTGGAGTGGTCGGATGATCCCACGTTCGCCACGTTGTACGACACCCTGACCGCCGACACGTTCTACACCATCCACGATCTGGTAGATGTGCTGATGGGCATCGGCGCGCATCCCAACCCGAACTACGATCCGCGTGAATCCAGCGGCATTCGTGGCGTCCCGGACGATAAGCTCCTGGGCCGGGGAGTGATTGGTTCCGGCGGCGAGGACCGCAGAACAGGCGGCGAGGGTGAGCTTGATGAATTGCCCGATGACACCCACATCTACTGGCGTGTCTGGGCGGAAGACAGCTACGGCCTCACGGTCCAGTCCGACGCCGGGGAAACCGGCCGCTGGTTCCATGTGGAAGTACCGGAACCGCCCGCACCGTTTGACCTGACCGGACCAGCCGACGGCGACACCACCTGGACCGGCGATACCACCCTGGTCTGGGATGCCACCACCGATCCCGACCCGGATGACGCCATCACGTACGTGGTCTGGTGGGCCACCGACGAGACCTTTACGGAGAACCTCGACTCGGCCACCACCACCGACGCGTTCTTCGATCTGACCGGCATGATTGACGATTCCACCTACTGGTGGAAGGTCCGGGCGCAGGATACCAACACCCTCGGAACCTGGTCCAACAATGTGCTGACAGTGCACGTCTACCGTCCCGATCCGCCGATGGCGTTCGATCTGCTATCGCCGGGCCATGAAGAAGAGGTCAACAACGATACGGTGAACGTGGTCTGGAACGAGGCTCTCGATCCCGACCCGGGCGATACCCTCTTCTACGAGGTGCAGTGGTCGGCCGATCCCGAGTTCGCAGAGTTTATGAACGGCACGACGACCGACACCACATTCGACATCACCGATCTGGAAGCGGTGCTGGCCATGGGTAACGGCGAACGCCGTGACGGCGGCGAACGGGGACGCGACGACGGGTTCTTCGCGACCGGTTCCTTCTCGCTGGGTTCGCGCAGCGAGGAGAACAGCAAGGGCGGACCGGTTACCCTGGGTGGGACAAACCAGAATACGCCGCTGTTTGGCGGCGGTGAAGCGGGCCTGGACGAACTGCCCGACGACACCCGTATCTACTGGCGTGTCAAGGCGGTGGACATGTTCCTGCTGGAAGAGTGGTCCGCAGCGGTCGATACCGGCTGGGCGTTTGACGTCTACCTGTTCGATCCGCCGGAAGCCTTCGCGCTTGCCGGCCCGGACAGCGGCAGCGTGGTCCGCACCGGCGATACCACGGTGGTCTGGACAAGCACCACCGATCCGGACCCGGGCGACACGTTCAGCTACTGGCTGCTGTGGTCCAACGATGAAACCTTCACCGAAGCAGATTCGGTGGAAGTCAACGATACCACCTACACCTTCACCGCCCTGGCGGATGACCAGACGCTGTTCTGGAAGGTCCGCGCGCAGGATACCAACACTGAAGGAACCTGGTCCGACCAGGTGTGGAGCTTCGATGTCTACATCCCGGAAGCGCCGTTGGCCTTCGAGCTGGCCGGTCCTGACAGCGGATTCGTGGTCCACGCCGACACCGCGCTGGTCTGGTGGAACGCGGCGGACGATCCCGATCCGGGCGACACCCTCGAGTACACGGTCGAGTGGTCGCTGGAGATGGACTTCGCCGAATCCTACACCGGCGCAACCGACGACACCTTCTTCGTGATCGAAGAGCTGGCGGCGGTGATGGCGGGCATTCCCGGCGGCGACAGTCGTTCGGCGCGAATGCAGCGGGTCTCCCCACGGGGCGAGTTGCGGGCGGAGGACGGCGGACGTGTCCGCGGCGGCGAGATGATGCTCGGCGCGGTCGGCGGCCTCGGCAAGGCGCTCTTCGGCGGCGGTGAAAGCGAACTCAACGAGCTGCCGGATGATGTGACCATCTACTGGCGTGTCACCGCAACCGACCTGTTCGGGCTGTCAGTCATGGCCGATCCGGGCTGGTCCTTCGATGTCTATCAGTTCAACCCGCCGGCGGCGTTCAACCTGAACTGGCCGCCCGACCAGGAAGAGCTGGGAACCGAAAATGTCCGCGTGGAATGGGACATCACCACCGATGAAGATCCCGGCGACAGCCTGGTCTACTGGGTCTGGTACGCCACCGACTCCCTGTTCACCGAGAACCTGGATTCGGCCATGACCGAGGACAACGGCTACGACATCCCGGACGTGATCGACGGTGTCACCTACTGGTGGAAGGTCCGCGCGCAGGATACCAACACAGAAGGCACGTGGTCCGAGGCGACCTGGCGATTCTCGACAAACATTCCCGAAGCCATGGGCTATGTGAGTGCGCAGGCTGATGGTATGCCCATTGCCAACGCGCGGCTGACGCTGGTCAATGACGCCGACGAGTCCTGGTTCACCTACACCAACGACGAAGGCGGCTACGCACTCTACCAGGTGCCAGGCGGTGAGTATGAGCTGCGGCTCACCCACGTGGACTACGCGACCGTGGTCGATACGGTGGACATCGTGGCGGGCGACATCCTGAACGTCGATCTGCAGATGAGCGACGTGATCATGATGAGCCTGCCGTTGGCCGACCAGGGCTTCGAGCTGATCAGCTTCTATCTCGAGCCGGAAGAGGCCGACGCGCTGGCGCTGTTCTACGGGATTGACGATCTGCTGCTGGTGTACCAGGATGATTCCCGTATGGCGATCCCACCGGCGGTCAACACCATCGGCGACGTGGACCTGACCGAGGGCTACCGTGTCCTCGTATCGGGCGAATCCAACTTCGACCTGATGGGCAGCCCGCTGGATCCGGCCACGGAATACAGCCTGAGCGCCACAGCGGTCAATCTGGTCGGGTACCCGTTCGACTTCAGCGTCCCGGTGGAGACAGGCTTTGAGCCCATCGCCGACGTGGTCGAGCTGGTGCGCAACGATGACGGCTTCATCTGGATTCCGGGCGACGTGGAGAACAGCGACCTGGTCAACCTGCTGCCGGGTGAGGGCTACGAAGTGGTGGTGACGGAAGATGTCAGCTTCCAGTTCAATTCCGGAGGCTGGACCATCGCCACGGCGCAGAAGCCGAAACAGCGGCGCAAGCCGCTGGTGATGCCCGAAGGCGTCACCCGCACCGGGCTGCCGTTCACCTTCTTCGTCAGCCTGACCGGCGAACTTGCCGGCGCGGGCGCACAGGCGGTGGAAGTGTATGACGGCGACCTGCTGGTAGGACGTGCGCCGCTGAGCGATACCGAGCGCACCAAGGTGACTGCATGGCGCGGTCTGGCGAACTACAAGCTGGACGGCTTCGTACCGGGCAACGACATCACAGTGCAGCTCGTTGATGCCTCCGGCTCAGCGATTGCCGCGAAGATCATCGAGGGACCGACGCAGTTTGTTGCCGGCGGTTACGCCGAGTTGCTGCTGAAGAAGGCGACGCCGTTGCCGACGGAATTCATGGTCGGCAGCCTCTACCCGAACCCGTTCAACAGCACGGTCCACATGCAGTTCGGTTTGCCGTCGGACGGCACGGTACAGATCCGGGTGTTTAACCTGCTGGGCCGGAAGGTACACAGCGAAACGCGTCACTTGAACACCGGCTACCACCGCTTCATGTTCGACGCCGGGCAGGAGCTGGTGAGCGGCGTGTACTTCATCCAGGTGCAGCACAGCGGCTCGGTGATGACACGCAAGGCGGTTCTTGTGAGATAACCAATTAAGAATTAGGAATTAGAAGTTAGAAGTTAGGAGTTAAACAGAAGCGAGTGTCATTCTCGAGTGAGTGTCATTCCTGCGCAGGCAGGAATCCAGATACATGCCGGTCGTGTCAGGTCGTGAACGCAGTGGAGACCTGACACACCGCAACGCATAGAGCGACACAACAAACCCTTTTCACAGGTGGGGGTTGTAATGCAGAGGAACACCCCATACATCCGGCTGCTGGCGGTGTTGTTTTTCGGGGTTCTGATGATGGGCTGCCTGGAAGGACGCGGTCCGGAACCCTTCGCGCCGCAGATCCTGGAGGTCAACAATCCGACCGAGACCTCGGTCGACATTGTGTGGTCCTCCAATTACGAAGACGATTTCGTGGCCTACCGGCTCTTCGTCGGCACAGAGCCTGAGTTCGATCCCGGCACGTTCAACATGGTCGAATACACCGAGCAGTTCGATACATCGGCCACAGTGGACGGCCTCGATCCGGCGACACGATACTACCTCTTCATGGAGGCGGAGGACATTGACGGATTCGTGTCCGACCTGTCCAGCGTGCGGCAGGTGTCGACCATGAGCTGGCAGGTCGTCGAGACAGTGGCGGTCGGCGAGCGTCCCTTCGGAGTCGCCTTCCTGCCCGGCAATCAGCAGGTCGTGGTCAGCAACAACGGGTCCAATACCGTATCGGTGCTCGCCACCCTGGACTGGGCTGTCGAGGCGGAGATTGAGGGGCTGAACGCGCCGTATGGCGTGGTCGCGGCGGAAGACAGCATCACGGCATACGTCGCCAATGGAGAGGACTGGAGTGTCGCCGCGGTGTCGACCGAAACCGATGACGTGACCCTGACCGCCGATGTCAATGCGTTGCCGGTCCACATTAACCTGGCTCCCGGCGGGGAGTTGGGCTGGGTGACGGGCGCGGGGGATTCCACCTTGACCGTGCTCGGTTTCGCGGACGGCGAGATTACCCTCGATCAGACCCTCGAATTCGGGAAGATCCCCTTTGACGTGGTGGCCGGACCGTTTGGCGACTATGCCTATGTCAGCAGCATTTCCGACCACGATGTGACGGTTCTGGATCAGACAGACCATAGCGTGGTGACCACCATCCCGGTAGGCATGGGGCCGCAGGGGCTGGCATTGACTCCCACCGGCGATAAGTTGTACGTGGCCAATGCCAATGGCGGTACGGTTTCGGTTATCGACACGGAAACCCAGACCGTTACCGAGACGATTTCGGTGGGCCGGAAGCCCTCGGAAATCGCCTGCGGTAAGGGCGCGTATTATGTGTACGTGACCAACTTTGACGACCATACGGTTTCGGCGATCCGTACCTGGACCGGTGAAGTGGCGGCGACCATCGAGGTCGGCATGGGGCCGGTGGGTATTGCGATCAGTCGGGATGGACGGTACGCGGTGGTGGCCAACAACCAGGGGGGGACGGTAAGTATCATCGAGCTGCAACCCTGATCAATCAGGAGCTATGGTTACCGCTGAACTAAGCTGTATAGCGACAAAGGGTTACTGTCTCCAGGGGAGCACCAGCTGACTCAGTATTTTCGATTTGCCAGCACCCGAGTCCCCCACTCGGGGGTACATTGCTTATGGGTAACGTGAGGTTTCACCCGCACGGTGGGGCAGACAGCACAGGGGATCGCCTGTGTGTTGAGCCGGCGTCTGCCTTCACCGTGCTTTTTCTCTCCTTACACTCGCCAGCAACGGGATCAGGTTCCCGCCTTGTGTTCTTCGCGCAACTCCGCCGTATCTTGTCCATCAACGCCACATGCTGGAGACCGACGATGAGAAGGGCTGTGTATACTTTGTGGGCGCTAGGCGTCCTCCTGGTGCTGTTCGGCGGATGCGCCAAGCAGAAACCATCGGGCAAGGACGAGCTGACCCTGGTCGCTACGACCACGATTGCGGCGGATGTGGTTTCCGTGGTCGCTGGCCGGGAGATCCCCGCGCTGCTGCCGGTTGGGGCCGATCCCCACAGCTTCGAACCGACACCCGCCGATATGCGACGTGTCGCCGATGCCGATATGGTCTTCATCAACGGCCTCGGACTGGAACACTCACTGGACAACCTGCTGGAGGCTGCGGAAGGCAGTGGGAAACTGGTTTCCCTGTCCCAGACCCTCACGCCCAGGACACGAGAGTTGGAACGTCACGGGCATGATCACGGTCATCATAAAGTCGACCCCCATGTCTGGCTGGATCCGAACAACATCGCGAGCTGGGTGGAGGTGATTGAAACGACACTGACCGAGGCGGATCCGTCAAACGCTGCAACCTGCCAGGAAAATGCCGCTGATTATCGCGACTCGTTGACTGCCCTCGATGAGTGGATACGAGCAAAAACGGCGGCGATCCCACTGGAACACCGTCGCCTGGTGGCCGACCATCGTTTGCTGGGGTACTTCGCGGAACGGTATGGGTTCGAATTCGTCGGCAGCATCTTTCAGGGGGTGAGCACCTTGGCCGAGCCTTCCGCCCGCGAGCTGGCGGCGCTCGAGGACCGGATCCGTGACATGGACGTTCCGGTTATCTTCGTCGGGATGACGGTGAACCCGAACCTGGCGCAGCGTATCGCTGATGACACCGGGACCCGGCTGGTTCCGTTGTATACGGGTTCTCTCAGCGACAGCGACGGTCCGGCGGGGACTTACCTGGACTTCATGCGTTTTAATGTCAGGGCGATGGTGGAGGGACTGACCGGAAAGAACGACCTGTGAGACTCTCGCTGCTGAAGAGTGAGGAGGATGGATGACCGAATCGGGACGCTTTCGACGGTTTTTGTACAAGAGCCGTAGCGCGTTGCTGGTGCTGCTGGCGGTCTTCCTGATCGCCCAGGTGGGGTGGTGGATTATCTTCCAGGTCCGGATCGACAAGCGCCTCACCGAGGAACAGGAGGAGTTGTGGCGGCAGCAGATCGCCCTGGCGGATCGATTCCTGGACAGCCACCCCAACCCCGAGTCCGGCGCGCAGCAGTTCTGGCTGAGAACCACTTATCCCGACCTGGTGATCAGCGAGGAGGGCCAGGTTGAAGTCCGGCCCGAAGCGCGCCGCAAGCTGGAGGAAAAGGCCGGCAAGGCGGTGCGCATGTTCACCTTCGAGGGGGGCTTCTTCGCCATCATCGTATTGCTGGGCATTTTTTATATGTACTGGACGCTCCGCCGTGAGGTGCGCCTGGAACGGCAGCAGACCAATTTCCTGTCCGCCATCACCCACGAGTTGAAAACCCCGGTCACCGCGGTGCGACTCCTGCACGAATCCCTGCAATATGACGATACTCCGCCCGAACAGCGTGAGGAGGTCAACAAGGGCATCCTCCGCAACTTGAATCGGTTGACGCACCTGATTGACCGGCTGCTGCTGGCGCGTTCACTGACCGGTGAAAAGCTGCAAGCCACGTCGCACCTGATCAATGCCGGCAAAGAGACCGAACGAGTGCTGACCGAGTACCACGCCACCCTTCCAAGTGAACGTCAGCCGGACCTGAGCTGGGAGGTGGAAGGGGAGGTCACTCTTCGTCTCGCCTCCGACTTCTGGGAGCTGGTGGTGGTCAACCTGGTCGAGAACGCCATCAAGTACAGCGATCCCGGTGATAAGGTGACCGTGTCTCTCGTCCACAGACGACGGCGCTGCCGGTTGATTGTCACTGATGAAGGTGTTGGGTTTTCCCACGCGGAGCGAAAGGTTGTTTTCAAGAAGTTCTACCGGGTGGGCGATGAAGACACGCGCCGCACCGAGGGAGCGGGCCTGGGGCTTTATCTGGTGCGGGAAATCATCCACAGTTTCGGCGGAAAGATCAAGGCAAGCAGCCCCGGGCCGGGCCAGGGCGCAACATTTACAGTGACCTTGCCCCTGGAGAAGTGACCGTTATGGCGACCGTGTTACGTTGGTCGCATGGCCCGATTTGCGCTGATCCGAAGGTGAATGGACAGTTCAGGGTGGCAATGGATGAAAAGCCGACACCTGAGATACGATTGATGAGCAAGTCGGGGGAGATGTCTGTGTCAGTTCACCGCAAACGACGCTAAGGAACTGACACGACTTGAAAGGTCGCATGGCCCGATTTGCGCTGATCCGAAGGTGAATGGACAGTTCAGGGTGGC
>CAZYOC010000043.1:9626-21090 GCA_964648415.1 uncultured bacterium
GGGGGAGATGTCTGTGTCAGTTCACCGCAAACGACGCTAAGGAACTGACACGACTGGAAAGGATGACCGACGAGGGCGTCGGTCTTACGCAGGAAACCCCATGCCGGATCAAAACAAACCCCTCATCCTGATCGTTGAGGACGATTCCTCCATCGCGCTTGGGCTGAAGCTGAACCTGGAGCGCAACGGCTTTGCAACGCAGACCATCGCTCACGGGAACCAGGCCATCGAGTACCTGAAGACCCGCCAACCCGATCTGGTGCTGTTGGATGTCATGCTGCCCGGGGCGAGCGGTTTCGAAGTGTGCGACACGGTCAGGCGAACGGGGAACCGAACCCCCATCCTGTTCGTCACGGCGCGCGGCCAGACCGACGATCGCATCAGGGGCCTGGAGCTGGGCGGCGACGATTACATCACCAAGCCTTTCGATTTCGATGAACTGCTGACCCGGATCCGCGCCATGCTGCGCAGGCAATCGTGGTATGAAGCGCCTCCGCCGAGTGGCCATGTGGTCGAGTTCGGCGGCAACCGTGTCGACTTCAACGCCTACACCGCCCGGACCCCGCGCGGCGAGGTTGTGCTCACCCAGAAAGAGAACATGGTGCTGAAGGTGCTCTATGAAAACGAGGGCGTGGTGCTGACCCGTGACAACATCCTGGATAAGGTATGGGGCTACGACGCTTACCCTTCGTCGCGCACCATTGACAACCTCATCCTCAACCTGCGCCGCTACTTCGAGGAGGATCCCAAGCGTCCGAAACATATCCAGACGCAGTACGGGGTAGGGTATATCTTCCGAAAATGACCGTCTGAGACCTCAGTCCAACCTTGTGTGTCTACTTCTGCAGGTTGTAGAAACGGTAGGTAATGCCCAGGCGGTCCGGCCGGTAGGCGCCGGGCAGCGGGGGGAAGCCGGCGCGTTTCACCGCCGATTGCGCCGCCTGGTCCAGGCTGGGGATGCCGCTGGCCTGCCGCAGCACCAGCTCCTCCACATCGCCCCGCCGGTTGATGTAGAAATGCACCATCGCCGACACCTGCCGCCCGCCACGGCTGCGATAGCGGAAGTTCTTGTTCACTTCCGCCTCCACACTCAACATGTAACGGTCCGCGCCGGCGAACTGAGCGTCGGTGGTCGCGCCGCGTCCCGGCCCCTCCGGCCCCGGAGAACGAGCCACGCCGGAGCCGCTCGCCGCATCCGTGGGCTCATCGGTCACAGCCTCTTCGCTGCTTTCGGATGCCACAGGCGGCGGCGGCGGAACAGCCTCTTCCTGCTCTTCCCGGGCGGACGGCTTGGTACGCTCTTCCTGCAACGCCGGCACGGTTTCCTGCTCCGGCGCCGGCTCGCTGCGCTGCTCCACCTGCGGCCTGGGTTGGACCGGCAGGCCGTCATGCGTCGCCGCCTGCGTCACCTGGCGCTCGGTAGGGGTGATCCAGCCCGGGGTACGGTCCCCGCCGCCCATCAGCCGGACGAACTGGATTTCCTGTGGCTTGGATTGAAACGAGACCTGCGGCAGCACGACCATCAGCACCATCAGCACCAGGTGCAGCCCTCCGGCCCACACCAGGCTGTTGCGCCAGCGTACATCGTCTTGCAGCCGCCACGTGGTCACCGCCGGTCTCCCCGTCGTTTGGCCTCCTCCACGCGTTGAGTCAGCAGGCCGATGTCCTTCACGCCCGAGGTCCGCATGACATCCAGCGCGTAGATGATCACACTGTAGGGAATGGTCTCGTCGGCGGCGAGGAACACCGGACGCCGTTTACCCTCCTCCTCCAGATCGTTCCAGATCGCCTTGAACCGGTTGCCGAACGCGCCGATGTACACCCGCTCCTCATAGGTCTCCGTAACGATAAACATGGTGGAGTCGGCGAACACCTTCACCGTGAGACCCTGCGCGGGATTGGGATTGGCGGACTCTGCTTCGGGCAGGCCCATCTCAAGCGCGGTCTTGATCACCGGCGCGGTGATCATGAAAATGACCAGCAGAACGAGAAAGACGTCAACCAACGGCGTCACGTTGATCTCGGCCAACCCCTCCAGGCTGTCCTCGTCCGGCTTGTTGTTCACGCCCATCATACGTCGGCCTCGCCGGCGTCGGGGGTGTCGTCAGCCTCGCTCTTGGGCGGGATGGCGATAGCGACTTTCAGGCGGCGGATGAAATCGTTCACGCGTCGCTGGAGATTCCGTTGCTGCGCCACGAAGGCATTGTAAGCGATCACCGCCGGGATGGCGGCGAACAGGCCCACCGCAGTGGCGATCAACGCTTCGGCGATGCCGGGGCCGACCATTTCCAGCGCCGGCTGCCCGCCCTCCAGCTCCGCCAGCCTCAAGAAGGCGATCATCACGCCCCAGACCGTGCCCAACAGCCCGATGAACGGGCTGGCGCTGGCGATGATGGCGAGGATGGGCAAGCCTTTCTCGCCCTCCGGCCGCTGAGCGTCGCGTTCGATCTCCAACAGCTCCGTCCACGCCTTCACCGTAGGGTTGCCGCGCGCCATCACCTCGGCCTCGGCGGCGAGGAAAATGCGGCCCACCGGCGACAACGGGTGCGAAGTGGCGGCGGAGTGCAGGGCTTTGCGCGTCCAGCTCCGGCCGATGGAGGACAGAAACGCCTCGTCGCCCCGGCGTGTGGCGCGGAAATACCGGAACCGGTCAATGACAATCGCCCAGCTCAACACCGACGCCCCCAGCAGCACCACCAGCAGGAGCTTGTTCACAAGGGAAGCGTGCAGGAAAATGGTCCACAGGCTCATGAGTCGGCTTTCGTATGTCGTAAACCCTTCGTGATCTACTTCTCGGTAAACGTAAAGATCCGGTCCCAATCTTCCGCCGGCGGTTCGAGGATAAACTGCTCGCAACGGCCCAGGTACGTTTTACAGGGGCCGTCATCCGGAACCAGTTCCAGCGCTGTCTCGAACTTCTGTTTCGCTTCCATGAACTGCATATCACGGTACAACTCCAGGCCCTCCTTGTACAAGTCGAGCACCTGTTTCATCTCCGCGCTCAGTTCGTTCTCGTCTTCGGCGATCAGCTCGTAGACCCGCACTCCGGTCTCCTTACCCTTCACGCGGATATCGTCGAGCATACGGATGACGAAGCCCTTATCCTTCACATCCTCATACGTTTCCGGACCGATCATGATCGCGGTGCCGTAGCCCTTGTTGGCGCCTTCGAGCCGGCTGGCCAGGTTGACCGCGTCGCCCATCACCGTATAGTCAAACACCTCAAGGCAGCCCATGTTCCCGACAATCATCTGGCCGGTGTTGATGCCCACTCGGCTGTAGAGCATTGGTTCACCGGTTTTCTCCCAGTCAATCCGCATTTCGGCGAGGCGTTTCTGCATCTGCAACCCGGCTCGACAGGCCCAGGCGGCGTGGTCCTCGAAGAACACCGGCGCGCCCCACTCCGCCATGATCAGGTCACCTTCGTACTTGTCGATGATACCCTCGTTTTCAAGGATGATACGGCTCATCTCCGACAGGTACTCGTTGAGCAGATGCACCAGCTCTTCCGGTGTCAGCTTTTCCGATACGCTGGTGAACCCGGCGATATCGGTAAACAGGGCGGTCATGCGGCGCTCCTCACCGCCCAGCTTCAGCATGTCGGGGTTGTCGATCAGCGAGGCGACGACCTTCTGCGGCACGTACTGCGAGAACATGCCCTTGATCATCGCCTTTTCCTTCTGCGCGATAATGATGCGGTAGGCTGTAGTTACAAAATACATGGCGCCGATCACCAGCACCGGCGCCACCAGCGCCACCCAGACCTGGTACTCGATGAAGAGTCCGTACGCACCGACAATCACCACGACCAACAACAGCAGCGTCAGCATCGACCCAGCCATAATGCGGGTGTAATTGTTCAGGAAAAACACTGTAAGCGCCAGCAGGAACACCAGCAACCACTCCAATAGCTGGTCGGTATTGATGATGTAGTTTTCATCGACCAGGGTCTGGAAGGCGTTGGCGTGTACTTCCACCCCGGGAGTCTGCTGGTTCCAGCTCGATTCGCCGGGCGGAGCGTAGGAGTAAAACGGTGTGTTCTTGTTATCCTGCAACTCCGCCGCCGAGGCGCCGACAAAGATGATTTTATTGCGGAAGGGGCTGTTCTCGCGCACCCCCCGCAGGGCTTCCCGTGCGGTAGACTTAATCATTTCCAGCACCGCCGGATCCATCGCCTGGTACTCCGGCGCGCTGTAGGTTGCCTCCAGTTTCCTGTCGATCATCTTGTCGGACATGGCCAGGTACATGTCCATGTAGTTGGTGTCGTCTTCCTTGAGCTGGAAGGTGGAATCGTCGAGCACCGACGCCAGCGAGTAGGTGGGGAAATGACCCGCCGGGCCGTAAAAGTTGATCAGGAAAGAGGTGCGGGTCATCATCGGAATGTCATAGGGGCCGAAGTGCGTAACATGCGGGTCGGACATGTCGAAAATATTGGTGTCCGGCATATCGCTGAGCACCTGGATCGCCTTCATGGACAGTGGGAGGTATCTCAGGTCGTTGTGGTCTTCATAGATTTTATAGCGCCGGGTGAAGCCGTCACGGTCTTTGGATTCGTTAACGATCCCGATGTGCGAGCCGGTGGCCTCGATTTCGTCGATGGGACGATGGGCCTGGGTGATCAGGCCTTCCACATTGCGTTTTCGGATGAAGGCGATCTTGCCGGCGTGGATCACGCGTTCGGCGTATTTCTCCGTCATCGCCGCCAGCAGGGAGTCCTGCTCCGGGTTCATGGGTTCGGTGAACTCGATATCGAAGATCACCATCCTCGCCCCGGCGCGGAACAGGTTCTCCAGCATGTGGGCGAAGTAGTAGCGTGGAAACGGCCACCGGTCGGGCAGGGTGAGGAAGGATTCGTCGTCGACGGCGACAATGACCACCTGACTGGAGTCCACCGGCAGGGGACCTCGCCAGAGGAAACGGGAATCGTAGGTTTTCAGCTCCAGCTCATACAGCAGCCCAACCCGGCTCATCAACATGATGAGGATGGTGATAATCAGGCTGCCGCCGACCCCCATCAGGATCGGGACACGTTTTTCGGAACTCTTTGCCGCCGCCATGGGACCCCTCTCCGCGCAGAACGCTTCAGGATACGTTCGATCTCCTGATTATACAAAACCGTGGAGAGTAATGATACCGATTCGTCTCACGTGGAACACGAAATCAGGAATGCCCCGGTCCGGTTTAGAGATCCAACTCTATTTGTCCGGGTAGTTCGCGAAACAGGCGGTCTGAAATCACAAACAGCGATGGATGACGTTGGACGAATCTGCGGTGAACGCATAAGAGCAAGCCGGGATAGATGGATGCTTTGAAATGATGTCTTGTTAGAGGGTCTCTCGAAAACATTGTCCCATCGTGTCATTCCTGCGAAGGCAGGAATGACATCATGGGACATTTCATTCGAGAACCACTATACAGGCTGTTGCACAATAAGAACCGATCTCATTCCAGCGAAGGCTGGAATCCAGACAAGGTGCAAGAATACAAAATGTTAGCAATTCTGAACCGAAATAGTGTTTAACAGGGTGTTTTCATAGTTAACATATTGTAGTATATAAACATGACTGGATTCCAGCCTTCGCTGGAATGAGAGACATCAGAATTCGTGCAACAGGCTCTATAATCGTAGTGAAGAACCTTACTCGTGAAATATTGGGGCTAAAGACTCCAGTCACTTGGAATATGCTACTTCATGTACACCAACCGCACGAGGCCATTGTGGGCGCCGGTGTCTACGCGCAGAAAATAGATCCCCGAGCTGAGACCATAACGGTCCACGTTCCAGGTGATCATATGCGTTCCGGCTTGCAGGTATTGGTCGGACAGCCGCGCGACTTCCTGTCCCATCACGTTGTAAATACTTAACTTCAGTGTTGTTTCTTCAGGCAAATCAAAGCCAATGTGGGTTGTGCTGTTAAACGGGTTCGGCCAGGCCGGCTCCACCGCGAACCGGATCGGGATATCTCCCGGGGCCGGGTCGTGGACAAACCCGCCGGACCAGGTCACCGTGTCCGCATCGCTGCTCTCCACTTCGCCGTAGTCTTCGTAGTTCGCTGAAACCGTGTAGATGTATTGTCCGACATCGGGGAGGCTGTCAGCCCAAGTAGAGTCTGCCGTACGACCCAGCTCGGCGCCGTCACGATAAACGATGTATTCGATGAATTCGTAGTCGTCCAACTCACCGGACGGTCCAAGTTCAGCAACGTTTTCATCCTGATATTCCACGATGGCTCGGATCAAAACGGTGGAGCCGAAACCGTACCATCCGTCACTGCCGTAATACGCCCTCTGGTTGTTGTTGTTGGCATTGTATCCCAGTCCCACGTCACTCGAGACATAGTCGAATACCGCAGTGAAATCCTCTTCTACGAAGATCTCTTCACTCAATGTCACAATGGTCCAGCCTTCCTGAGCTGCGTTGGCCGTTTGGGAGTAGAGAGAATCACCAGGTTCATCCTCAGCCCACCTCAGCACTTGAGCGTTGAAAGCGGGATTGCCGGCATACATCGTGTAGTACTTCAGCGCCAGGATCTGGCAGGGCTCTTCCGGGGACATCTGCACCCCGATTTTAATTCCGGGCACGTCCACGTGATAGTTACTGGCGACTCCGCTGTCGTAAGCAAGTTCATGCACCATGCTGATCGGATAACGTCGCCAGGTGAGGTCAACCGCGCCGCTGGCGGTATCCAGCGCGGATTCAATGTTGAACGGTTCTCTCAACTGCCTTACAAAGAAGGTCCACACGCCGCTCCAACGGCCGTCGGAATTGGTATCACACGCCCGCACCTTCCAGAAATAGAGTTGCTGGTCAATCAGGTCTTCGGCGAGACAGGTAGTGTCGGTGGTAACGAGGCTGTCCACATCGCGGGTGAAGGCGCTGTTGGTGGCCCACATGGCGACGTAGTGGGTGATGGAGTCGCCCGCGTCGGGTTCTGTCGCGGCATGCCAGACCAGTGTGGTGTCGCCGCCCATTACGTAACTGCCCAAAGACGGGCTGATCAGGTAGAACGGCTCGGGCGGCTGCCACTGGTCATCCAGGTTGCTTTCAAACCAGGCGATCTGGTTGCCGTACCTCGCCGCGCCGATGACATCCAGGTCGGTGTCGCCGTCCATGTCCGCCACATTAACGCAACGCGCCCCGTCGAACGTGGACGCCACCTGGTGCTCCACCCAGGAATCCTCATCCTGTTCCCACCAGACGATTTCATCGCCATCCCAGGCGCCGCCGATGACATCCAGATCGCCGTCCAGATCAAGGTCTCCAGTGGCGACGCCATACGCTCCGCTGAGCGCCGTGCCGATCACATGCTGCACGAAGCTGGAGTCGGTGTTCTCGTAAAAGTGTATTTCGCCGGAGGTGTAGCAGGCGGCGATCACATCGGTATCGCCGTCGCCGTCCAGATCAACAGTTTTCGTGGTTTTGTGATCCAGACTGTTGTTCTCGTCGATGATGGTCTCGGCCCAACCGCCCTGGCCGTCGTTTTCATACCAGGCCATGATACCGTCGGGGCTGGTTCCTCCGGCGGCGACCACATCCATGTCGCCGTCGCCATCCATGTCCCCCGGCCAGGTAAATCGTACGCCGGTGAACTCATCGGTCACGACTCCCTGGGTGAAGTTCTCGCTGCCGTCGTTGATGAACACAGCGACCAGGTTGGAATTCTTGGCGCAGGCCAGAATATCCAAGTCATCGTTATTATCGGCATGGTACGCCATAATGCTCTGCGCGCCGTCAAAGTTGTTATGGATGACGATATAGGTGAACTCGTTGTCGCCCCCGTTCTCCCACCAGCCGACTTGATCGCCATCCTCGGACGCTCCCAGCACATCCATATCGCCGTCATCATCGAGGTCCACCGGGTAGACGAACCAGGCGCCGTCGAAACCGTCATCAATGGTGTGAGCAGTGAAGGATTGATTACCGTCGTTTTCGTACCAGGTGATTGCATCATCCACGTAGGCTGAGGCGACCAGGTCCATATCGCCGTCACCGTCCATGTCGATCGCTTCCACCCAGTTTGCGCCGCCATAATTGCTGTCAACGATGTTGGAAGTGAATGTGGGTTGGGCAATCGCTGGAGAAACCAGAAGGAACGTGATGAATGCTATGGTTGGTACAGCAAAACATACGAAACGCATTGTCCGCCTCCTTTGGTGCTGCGGGGATGTCCGTGATACGGTGCGTACGCGGCCCGTCGTCTGATCAAATCCAAGGGTAAACACGGTCCTGAAAATTACAAGAAGAAAAGAA
This sequence comes from uncultured bacterium, assembly GCA_964648415.1. Lineage (GTDB taxonomy): Bacteria > Electryoneota > Electryoneia > Electryoneales > Electryoneaceae. The sequence continues at coordinate 17,878 of CAZYOC010000043.1, forward strand.
ACAATGCCAGCGGGAGCGGACAAAAATGAAAAAATCCAAGCAACCGGGAAGGCATTCGTCTCTATTCAGATAGATCGAGCAGTACAGTAAACAGATAGCTCCGGGCGGCGATCTGATGGTGGATTGTTATGACCCTGATCGTTCATCGCCACCAACAAAGGAACCGCTGCGAGAATCATATCACGCTGTCCGGAGCGAACTCGTCAATTCAGGCGAATCCGTCCATTCGCCTCCTCTTCACGGCTTACTTCTCATCAAATCAGACCCATTCCTTTCTGCGAGGTGGGGCATTGTCCCGTATATTGTTTCTTTAGGGATGTTCAGTTCAACCAGGGGGATTCCATGAAGCAACGTCTGGCTCACCTTGTACTGCCCGCTTCGCTGAACTATCTGCACCCGGCGGTGGATTTCATCTGCTCGCTCGCTGATACGGTCGGCCTGCAGGAAGACGAGGTCAACGACCTCCACCTGGCCTTCGAAGAAGTGGTGGTCAACATCATCAAGCACGGCTACGAGGAGAACCCCGAGGAGAGCTTCGAGCTGGACTGCCTGCGCCTGCCCACCGGTTTGCAGCTCACCCTGCGCGACAAAGGCATGCCTTTCGACCCGGACCTGCTTCCGGTGTACACCCCGCATCATCCCGAAGAAGCCTCCATGGACAGCCTGGGAGCGTTCCTCGCGGAGAAGGTGCTCGACGAGCTGGAGTACAACCACCTGGGCCGTCACGGCAACGAGACCATCCTGGTGAAACACGGCCGCCGGCACCGGATCGACGAAGAGTATCCCGCCCTTTCCGAAGAGAAGACGAAGACCACCGCGAAACCGCGCAAACCGTTGCCCGAAGGCTACGTCATCCGGCCCTTGCGCACCAGAGAAGCGGTCGAGGTATCTCGTACGGCTTACCGTTCCTACGGCTACATCCACGAACCCTTCATCTATTTCCCGGACCGGGTGATCTACATGAACCGCACCGGGCGGCTGGATTCGCTGGTGGCGGTGAGCTCGGAGCACGAGATCCTGGGCCACATCGCCCTGAAATACCCGACCCGCGGCTCGAAGGTAGCGGAACTCGGGGTGGCGTTCGTCAATCCGGATTACGAAGACGGCGACCTGCTGGCGGAGCTGGTGCGCGAAGGCGTGGACCTGGCGCTGAACAAGGATCTGCACGCCCTCTACGCTCAGGCGCCGTTGCAGCTCGACGCCGACCGGACGGTAGCGGCAGCCAACGGGTTCACGCCCTGCGCGATCAAGCTGGGCCTCTACCCCGCGGACCATCCGCCCGAGGACCTGAGCTCGAGGATCACGTACAAGAGCTGCGGCCTGGTGCTGAGCAAATCGCTGCACACCGACCGTAAGCGCATCCTCTACCCGCCCTGGGATCATTCCCGGCAGCTCAGGACTCTGTACGAGCGCCTGGGGTTGACCGTCAAGTTCCAGGCCCCCGAAGAGCAGCTCAACCCGGAACCGTGGAGCGACACCATAATCCGGGCGGTGGCCGCGCCGCTGTTCAACGTGGCCGACATGTTTCTGGATAAGGTCGGCGCGAACTGGGAGCACACCCTGCGCGTCCACTGGCGGCACCTGCTGCTGGAAAAGAAAGACGCCATCTACTTGCACCTGGACCTGGAGCACCCGGCGACGCCGTTCCTGTCGCAGACCTGCGAAGCGTGGGGGTTCTTCTACGCGGGAGTGGTGCCGGACTCGATCAACGGCCACGACGCCCTGGTGTTGCAATACATCAACAATGTCCGGGTCGATCTGCCGGAAGAAGGACCGGAGCATCCTGTGACGGCCTGCCTCACAGACTACATCCGCCGGCAGGATGGCGTGAAGGAGCTTTGGGAACCCTGAACGACATTCTGAGCTTTTCTTGGGGAATGTAAAAAACCCTCTAGAAATCACTCCAGAATACCGATAAAGAGTATAGGAGAGTTTACACCCCAGGCTTGATGTACCACCGTTTGTCACCCTTGCTCAGGTGCAAACAACAGAAAGTCAAGTAGTTTGCTTGCTTCCGCCGGCGAATTCCGCAGGGGAAGACCCGCTGTCCGTTTACACCCTCCTGAAGCACCCGACGCTCAAAGCAGTACCTTTTTCGCGTTTCAGACACCGAAAGTCGTGTCTCCACGAGCAGGGGGTCGTTATGAGTACCCGCATCAACCACAATGTTTTGTCCCTGACCGCACAGCGCAATGTGTGGATGTCGCAGAACTCGCTGGACACGGCGGTGAATCGTTTGTCCTCGGGACTGCGTGTGAACTACGCCTGGGATGACCCGGCGGGTTTGGCGGTCAGCGAACGGATGCGTGCGCAGATTTCTTCGATGGACGAAGCCGAGCGCAACATCAATTACAACATGAACCTGCTTGCCACGGCGGAAGGCGCGCTGCAGGTGATTGATGAAAAGCTGGTACGCATGCGTGCGCTGGCTATCCAGGCCTCCAACGGTGCGTTGACCAGCTTGGATCGAACGTACCTGAATGTGGAATTCGCCCAGCTATCCAGCGAAATCGACAGGATAGCCAACACAACGAACTACAACGGGCTTTATTTGTTGGATGGTCAGTACTCAGACGATCGGGGTAACATAAATTATAATGCTGCAACAGCCAATGGCCTCAAGTTTCACATTGGAACCTATAACAATCGAAACGAGGATTACTATTATGTGCAGTTTGCTGATATGACTGCCAGTGGTTTAGGGGTACATGTAGGTCCAACTGAACTTGACGGGTTTCCCACTGCAAATATAAACCTTCTCAACACGTTAAATGCACAGAACGCTATTAACTGCCTCGATGCCGCGATTGATACCAAGGATACCGAACGCACCAGGATCGGCTCGTATTACGAGCGCCTGCAGAACAGTTTGCTGAACCTGAAGATCCAGAAGGAAAACGCAGTGGCGTCGGAATCGCAGATCCGTGACGCCGACATCGCAGCGGAGATGAGCAACTTCGTCCGTTCGCAGATCCTGTTCCAGTCGGGCATCTCCATGCTGGCCCAAGCCAACATGATCCCGCAGATGGTAGCCGGGTTGATCGGGTAGTTTATGCTTGCAGAGAACTCTTAACCCACATCCGGAAAAGGGTGTGGGTTTTTGTTTATAGGGCCTGTTGCATGGACGCCTTATCTCATAGTCACGCTCAGCGCCTTTTCAAGCGAGTGCGCGCCTGATTTGCGCGAGAATCGCCGGAATCAGCGCGAGAATCG
>CAZYOC010000044.1:0-20940 GCA_964648415.1 uncultured bacterium
CTGCCCGGGGCAAAACTCATACAACAACCCAATTCAGGTGAAACGATCCACTAGCCCTGAAGCGCATAGCAAACCGGGCCATGCAGCCTGTTTAGTGAAATCTCCGGGTTAGAAAGGTAGCAGTCCCATTTTCCTGCCGCCGTCGTGTCAGATCCTTAGCGAAGCGGAGATCTGACACAAGTTTCCGAGATGAGATCGACTCGGAAGATTGGCGGAATATAGGGGTCGCGCGGAGGTGCGACAAGACGGTCTTTCGAGACAAGGTGCTCCGGGCGCGCCATGCCGTCCACGTTCTTCGCGGTCAAATCATGGTGGTTCGATATACCCCAAGCTGTCCTCCCCAGCGCAGGCGGGGATTTCCTCCCTTTCCAGCTCCGATGAGACATTGTTTTCAGGCATCCGTAAAAGACAGAACAGCGACCCGACTGAGATCGGGCCGCTGCTCTGCGGAGTACAAATGGAATACATGAAAACCCTCGCTGACAGAATCGAACAACGGTCATACCTCCCATGGCGCCCCACGGCAACAACTCTTAATTTACGGTCACTTGCCCCCGAGGCTTCCTTAAACCGGAAAAATCGTTCTCCCCTTCTGGTTCATCATGTCTAAAATGTGTACTTTGCTTGGATCAAGAGACCGGCATACTTTGGCGACAACATGAGCAAACCTGCTGCATCCAACCAGACGGGCAACGCAAAGGGCAACATGTTCGACTGGTTCTGGAATACCCTCAAGTCGATGAAGACCGCCGTGATCATCCTGTTGATCCTGGCGGCCGCATCGGTGTTCAACCTGTTTGCAAACGAGTTTATCGTTCCGACCAACGGCACGGCGGAGAACGCGGCGGTGGTCTACGAGCGGAGTTACGGCGACATCCGAGCCGACCTTCTGCTGCTATTTCAGATGTACAACCCCTACCGCTCCTGGTGGTACACCGCGCTGCTCGGGGTCCTGACTCTGTCCCTGGTGGTCTGTGTCATCGAACGGTCGCCGTTGATCTGGCGACGCATGACCAAACCCCGCTGGATCGAGGAGCCGGACCGCTACCGGATGCTGGCCGCCAACGCCCGCATCGAGGCGGACAGTGGCCTGCTGGACAAAGCGCTCAGGGAGATCAAACGGAAGCACTACCGTGTCCGGACGCGTGAGGAAGACGACACGGTGTTCATCGCGGGCGCACGCTTCGCCTGGGCCAACGCCGGGCCGTGGCTGGTCCATGTCGGCTTCATCCTGCTGATTATCGGCGGCGCCATGATCGCACGCGGCGAGCTACGGGACCGCGCAGGCGGGCTGCCCGGCGACCTGCTCGCCAACGACGAGAGCCGCTGGGGCTTCAACGTCCGGGTCGATGACTTCCAGATCGAATACTACCCGCTGGGCGTCAACCAGTGGGTGCTGGTCGACCACGAAAAGGTCGGAAGGATCACGAAAAAGCATGACGACGGCACGTTTGACGTGGAGATCATGTCGCCCGCAAGGGACTTTGTGAGCAACGTTCCCGCCGACCGCATTCATAACAACTTTGACATGCGCTCGTCGGGAGGCGGACGCCTGGATCAGGGCAACATCTCCGACTACATCGCCACGCTCACCGTGATCGATGACGGCGTGGAGGTGAAGACGGAGACCGTGGAAGTTAACGACCCTTTGCGTTATGAGGGATACCGGTTTTACCAGTCCAGCTTTGACGACCGGCGGCGTGATGACCAGGGCCGGTGGATGACCATTTTGAGCATCCGCAAGGACCGGGGCGCGCCCTTTGTCTGGGCCGGGATCATCATGGTTTCCCTGGGCCTGTTCGCCGGGATGTATTTCATGCCGCGGCAGATTATGGGCCGGCTGGACCGTGAGGACGGCAAGGACCGGCTGTTGCTGGCGGCGCGCAGCTCGCAGGGACACAAGCTGCCCGTGGGCGAGTTTGAGGGGATCGTCGAGAAACTCGGCGGACACGTGGACAACAGGGAGAAATCCTCATGAATAAGAAGGGCGGGATTTTCATCGTTGTGCTGGTGATCGCCGTGGCGATCTACTGGTTCCTCGGACAAAAGCCCGAAGTACCCCAGCAACAGGCGCAGCAGCAGGAACAGACCCAGATGCCCCCGGGCCACGGCCAGATGATGGCTGTTGATTTGCCGGATTGGGAGCAGGTAACCATAGACATCGAGGTCGCGCCCGGACAGATAATTGAAGGGGTAGTGCTAACCCCAAGCAAGGCTGGCAGGCTTGAAGGTACTGATTTAAGTCTGCGCGCCACCGACTTCTACACCCACTGGAACTGGGACCAGAAGGCGATCAACCTGTCAAAGCAGGAAGCCAACCCGGCCGTGAAGGTGGAAGTTATAAAGGATGGCAAGATCCTCTATTACGGCTGGGCGTTCAAACAGATGCCGTTCTTCCGCATGAGCAGCCACAAGGGCGAGGGTGGCGATGAGGAGCTGGCCTTCACCCTGATGGACTACCAGGGCTTGCGGTGGCCGGCGGAAATGATGGAGGGCGAATAATGGAACGACCCGATGCACTGCTCTACTCGGTCTCGTTTTACTTCTACCTGGCGTCGTTCGCGTCCTACATCCTGCACATCGCGCTGAAAAGGGATGTGCTGGGCAAGGTGGGCACGATTTTGATGGGTGTCGGCGTTATTCCGCATACCATCGCGTTCGGGATCCGCTGGGAGATGAAGGGCAGCGTCCCGTTGGCCAACATGTACGAGTACATGGGGATGATGGCCTGGATGGTGGCGGTGGGGCTGGTCTACTTCGCGCTGAAGCAGAAGAACCACCGCATCGGCGTGTTCGTGTCGCCTATTACGGTGATGCTGATGGTGGTGGCGTCGTTGCTGCCCTCCGAAGTCAACCAGCAGCTTATGCCGGCGTTGCAGTCCACTTGGCTGGCGATCCACGTCTCCATGGCGGCGCTGGGCTCCGGTGCGTTCCTGATCGCCTTCGCCGCGTCCAGCTTTTACCTGCTGACACGGCCCATCGACACCAGCGGCGATACGTCTAAAGCCATGCGGCGGCAATGGATGCAGTTTCTCCTCTACTGGATCGGCGTGCCGGTGGTGGTGGCCATCCTGCTGAAGGGGCTGGGCATTCTGCCGCCCACGTTCGAGATGGTGCGCGGGCAGGTGATGTCCGGCAGCGGCGTGACTGTGTTCGCGGTGGGCTCCGGCCCCGGTTCGCTCTACTGGGGGCGCATGGCCATCGGGCTGGGCGTCGGGATGGTGGTCGGCGGGATCGTCTGGCCGATCATCAACACCCGTACCCGCACCAGACAAGACGAGGGCCTGGGCGCGCGCTTCTTCGCCGTGTTGACCATCTCCCTGCTGTTGAGCGCGGTGGTCACCGGCTTTATGATCCAGAACGATTTGATCCGCGTCACCCCGCGCAGCTATTTCAAGATCTTCGAATTCTTCGGCCCCACGCTGGTCTTCTCGTGGATTATCACGCCGCTGATCAACTGGCTGCTGCTGCAACTGGGCGGCGGGATCGCCAAAATCGGCGTGGGACGCGACCTCGCGGAGGACATCTCGTACAAGGCGGTCGCCATCGGGTATCCGCTGTACACCGTGGGCGCGCTGTTCGCCGGAGCGATCTGGGCGGAACAGGCCTGGGGGACCTGGTGGAGCTGGGATCCGAAGGAAGTCGGCGCACTCATCATCTGGTTGTTCTACACCGGTTTCCTCCACGCCCGCTACCAGCGGCAATGGATGGGCGACCGTGCGGCCGTACTGGTGGTGTTCGGCATGGTGATGATGTTCATCAGCTTCTTCGGGAACTATTTCTTTGGCGGACTGCACTCGTTTGAAGTGACCTGATCGGCAGCGAATGCTGGATTCACGGCTGTCCCACACTACGGGACACCGCAAGCTACACTTCGTTCCGGTTCCTGCTTTCCAGACTGTCGCAGGAATGACATCGTGGAAACGACAACAGGAGAATCCCCTATGCCTGATCCGCTGGCCGACATGCTGGGCCACGGCGACGATCCCTACGGCGCACGCAAGGCGCAGTCGCTTCTCAACCGTCTCTACGACTCCCACAAACGGGAGTTCTTCCTGGAAGCGGTGGAGAACCTGATGCACCGCGTGGTGACGCTGGAGATGTACCTCGAAGAAGAAAAGGATATCGAGGTGAGCGCCGACGAGCTGAAACGCTTCCGTAACTCTCACCTGCCTCGCATCAACGAGGAAGTGGAACGACTCGGGCAGATTGTGTTCGGCTCCGTGGCGCACAAAGAAGGCGGGTGACACGACCGGTGCGGGTGAACGCGCGAAGCTGCTCCCTTGTGGCGGGGTCGTCCGTCTGCTCGAGAACCGCTTCCCAGTCCGCCAGCGTCTCGGCATCGGGCCAGCGCGCATCGGCCAGCAACGGATCGGTGGTCTTGCCCAAATGATGCCGTGCGCTCGACCAGGGCCACTCCTGCGCCGTTTTGACCATTCCCGCCCGCACCGGGTTCAGCTCCACATACCGCGCAGGTAGGGCTCGTCGAGGGCGCAGGAATAATAGCGTCCCTGCCACAGGTGGCCGGTCAGCCCCGTGCGACGGTGGAGGTAATGCGTGTAGACCATATGCGTAGTCGCCATCGTGCGCGCCAACGCGGTTTTCGTCAGGGGATACGCGATCACATGGACGTGATTGTCCATCAGGCAATACGCCCACACCTCCAGCTTGTACTTAGTCGCGTACTTGCCGAGGAGGGCGACGTAGGCCTGGCGATCCTCGTCATCGGCGAAGACATCCTGCTGGTAATTCCCCCGCTGGGTGACGTGATACGGCAACTCCGGCTCCAGAAAGCGAGCTTCACGTGGCATGAAGACAACCTGTTGGTGTTACCATTTGGTATAATTGAGTTTACGATCCATCAAAACTACCGTCTGTCCCTGGTTTCCGCTTGTTTCCGGCGCCTCTCTTGTGTGTCTTTGAGATCATGTCAGACGTGCGTACATTGACCCACCAGTGCTGAACTGCACGATTCCGCCCACCATGGCTATGGTGGGCTCTCGCATGAGAGGGATATCATGCAACGCAAGAAGAAACAGGAGGCCTTCGCCGCCAACCCTCGCACTCTTGGCCCACTTACCGAACTGGAAAACCACCTCCCGCTTGATTGGTGGAAACTGCTTTTCAACGCGCTCTACGTGAAAACTGATGGCGATGTTGTTGAGGATACCGAGCTTACAAAGAAGGAAGTCGAGTTCCTGCTGCGGACGACCAGCACGCAACGGGGGGACCGGATCCTTGACCTGTGCTGCGGGCAGGGACGTCATGCTCTGGAACTGCAACGACAGGGCTATAAAAATGTGACCGGTGTAGACCGTTCACGCTATCTCATCCGGCTCGCCAGGCAACGCGCTACGAAGGAGAATCTCGCCCCCAAGTTTCACGAAGGGGATGCCCGGAGGCTGAGATTCACGGAAAACTGTTTCGATGTAGTACTCGTCATGGGCAACTCGTTCGGCTATTTCGACATGGTGCAGGATGACGCGGAAGTGCTGAAGCAAGTGCGGCATGTGCTGCGATCCGGTGGTACGATGCTGCTGGACTTGGCGGATGGCGCCTGGATGAAGGAGAACTTCCAGAGACGTTCCTGGGAGTGGATTGACAAAGACCAGTTTGTCTGCCGTGAACGCGAATTGGCGGAAGACAGCAACCGTCTCATCAGCCGTGAAGTGATTGTCGACGCCGAGAAAGGTGTCATCGCGGATCAGTTTTACGCCGAGCGGCTCTACGATGAGAGCTCGATCGCCGAGTTGCTGACTGCGAACGGCTTCGAGAATGTTAAAATCCATTCCGGGTGGGCGACAGAGAGCGAACGAAACCAGGATCTTGGCATGATGGCGCACCGCATGTGGGTCACCGCCATCAACCGTACCAAGGCCCCTGCAAAGAAAGTGGCCAAGGTCAGCTATCCCCGGGTGACAGTGTTGCTGGGCGATCCTCTCCTTGCAGATCCGGTCAAGCTGAACAACCGATTCAACGAAGAAGATTACGTCACCATCGAACGTCTCAAGACAGCCCTGAGCGGCTTGGATTCGTTCACGTTCAGTTACCAGAACGACCATTCCCAACTGATGAATCACCTCATCGAGCACCCCCCCGAGTTTGTATTGAACCTGTGCGATGAAGGATTTCGTAACGATCCCGAAAAAGAGCTCCATGTCTCGGCCATACTGGAGATGCTGAAGATTCCGTACACGGGGGCGGGACCCGCATGCCTTGGCCTGTGTTACCAGAAGCATCTTGTCAGCGCGATCGCAACCTCCATTGACATTCCTGTTCCTCTGGAAGCCCTCATCGGATGCAATGAAATCGGCGGACGTATCCCGGCAATCTATCCAGCCCTGATCAAACCCGCCAAAGGCGACAGCAGCTATGGCATCAATATGCATGCCGTGGTTCAGAATCCAGACCAGGCCATCGAACAGATCTCCTATCTCAAGAACGAACTGGACGTTTCCGAAGTCCTGATTCAGGAGTACCTGCAAGGTGCGGAAGTCAGTGTCGGCATTATCGGAAACCCGGATACCGGCTTCACCTGCCTGCCCATCTTGGAGGTGGATTACAGCCACCTTCCAGATGAGTTGCCGAAAATCCTCTCCTATGAGTCCAAATGGATGCCTGATTCCCCCTATTGGACCGGGATCCAGTACCGGGAGTTTGCGGGTAATGAGGACAACCAACGGCTGCTCTACGATCTCACGACAAGGCTTTTCAAGCAACTGCAATGTCGTGATTACGCCCGGTTTGACTTCCGGTACGATGCCAATGGCGTCCCCAAGCTGCTTGAAGTCAATCCGAATCCAGGCTGGTGCTGGGATGGGAAGTTGAACATCATGAACGAAATGGCCGGTCGCACCTACATGGAGCTTCTTGGCATGATCCTGCATGCGGCCCAGAAGCGATTTACGGCTTGAACCATCGCTGGTGGTTGAAACCACCAGCTGGCCCATGCACACTATCGAGTGGTTCTTGCAAAAAACGAACATACTAAAATTCTTAAGTACTTGTTTATTCTGGATTCCTGCTTTCGCAGGAATGACACTCGTTGGGCGGGAAAAAGGGGACTGTTACCTTTTCATTATTTGCCGGTGTGTTGAGTTCGTGACACTGTGTCCGAAAAGGTAACTGTACCACTTTTTCTCACGGACCGATGCAGCATGGTAGCCCTGACCTCCCCCGGTCCGGGGATCAGGACGTTTGGCCCGTGAGCGTTTGGCCCGACAGTTTACTGTCGGGTTTCAGGGAAGAGGGGCGTATTGCCTTTTCCTAGAGGCTGCAAAGGAGGAGATCCCCGCCTCCCAGACTGTATTAAAACAGAACCCACTCTCATCCCACGAAGCAGACTATATCAAAACAGGAACCACTCTCATTCCAGCGAAGAGCCTGCCCTCGAATGCAGTGATCGGGGGCTGGAATGAGATCGGTTCTTATTGTGCAACAGCCTGTATAAACGGATACAAAACGCTAACTGGAAACAGCCCCTGCGAGTATCAGCATAAACAGCCCCTCCCGATCACCCGGGAGGGGCTGATTGCAATCAAAAAAAGCCTGGCGAAGGGTTAGTTGACTGCTCGTGGTCCATTGCGCCAGCTATGAATCGTTCTGAGCTGCGCATTATCGTTCAGAGCAAGGCGCATCCCTGAAGGCATAGCGGGTTATTTCAAAGGGATGCAACGCAGCTATGGACGATAAGGCGCGCTCCCTTTGGGCTTGTCACGAGGCGGTTGCCTGCGGCGTTGGTTTCGCTTGAGGTAACCCGTTACATCTGCGCGAAACCGCCTGGCATCCAACTCGTCCGTGACAAGCAGAACCTATCATAGCTGGCGCAATGGACCACTAAGCTCCGCCTTTCGCTTTCTGGGCGATACGGAGGCGGTTCTCGGCGCGGAGTTTGGCCAGCCGGAATTTCTCCGCTTCCTCCGGTGTGATATCCATCAGCCGCTCCACCGCACGCTGCTGGGCGGATTCCGCACGCTCCAGGTCGATCTCGGAGGCGTCTTCCGCCGTCTCAACCAACAACAGGAACTTGCCGGGACTCACATCGGCGATCCCGCCGGACGTGGCGAAGATCTTCTCGTCGCCGCCTTCCGCACGGACATCGATCTCGCCGATTTCCAGCGGCGTGATGAACGGCGTATGCCCGTCGAGCACCCCGAAGGAGCCCTGCACCCCCGGCGCGCGGACATGCTCCACCTCGCCTTGAAACACCACCCCTCGCGGAGTGACGATATCCAGAGTGAACGTCTTTGCCATGCTGTCTGCCTGTTGTTAGGCCGTATCTTTCACGCGCTCAAAAGGAAACCGCGTACATGTCGTTCCCGACGCTGAAGCATCGGGCCACGAGGCCTGCCTGTCGTTAGGCCGCATCCAATTCTTTGGCCAGCTCGAACACGCTCTCGATGTTGCTGCGGTACATGAACGCCGCTTCCGGAATCTCGTCGCACTCGCCGTCCAGAATCATCCGGAACCCCTTGATGGTCTCCTTGACCGGGACATACACACCCGGCATGCCGGTAAAGGCTTCGGCGACGTGGAACGGCTGGGACAGGAAACGCTCCAGCCGGCGCGCACGACGCACCGTCAGCTTGTCCTCGTCCGAGAGCTCGTCCATACCCAGAATCGCGATGATGTCTTGCAGGTCCTTGTACTGCTGGAGGACTTCCTGCACGTCACGCGCGGTCCGGTAATGCTCTTCGCCGATCACGATCGGGTCCATGATGCGGCTGCTGGAGTCCAGCGGATCCACCGCGGGATAAATACCACGGGCGGAGATGTCACGCGACAGCACCGTGGTCGCATCCAGGTGAGCGAATGTGGTCGCCGGGGCCGGGTCCGTCAAGTCGTCCGCAGGCACGTACACCGCCTGCACCGACGTAATCGAACCGGTCTTCGTCGAGGTAATCCGTTCCTGAAGCTGCCCCATTTCCGTGGACAGCGTCGGCTGGTAGCCTACCGCGGAGGGCATACGTCCCAGCAGCGCCGACACCTCACTACCCGCCTGCGTGAAGCGGAAGATGTTGTCGACGAACAGCAGGGTGTCCTTGCCCTGGTCACGGAAGTACTCGGCCAGCGCCAGCCCGGACAGCGCGACACGGAGACGGCAGCCGGGGGGCTCGTTCATCTGCCCGAACGCCATCGCCAGCTTGCTGTTGGTCAGCTTGTTCTTGTCGACCTTGCTCAGGTCGAAGGTGTGGGGATCGAACTCCTCGCCGTAATCGACCACGCCCGATTCGATCATTTCACGAAGCAGGTCGTTGCCCTCACGTGTCCGTTCGCCCACGCCCGAGAAGACCGACACACCACCGTGCTGCTTGGCGATGTTGTTGATCAACTCCTGCACGATGACGGTCTTGCCGACGCCCGCGCCGCCGAACAGCCCGATCTTCCCGCCCTTGGTAAACGGCTGAATCAGGTCGATGACCTTGATGCCGGTTTCAAACATCTCCGGCTCGGTGGTCAAGTCGACCAGTTCCGGGGAGGGCCGGTGAATCGGGTACCTGTCTTCGGTCTTGATCTCGCCCAAACCATCGATCGGGTCACCGGTCACGTTGATCAGCCGTCCCAGGGTGGCCTGGCCGACCGGCACCGAAATCGGCGCCCCGGTGTCCGCGACTTCTTCGCCACGAACCAGGCCTTCGGTGGTGTCCAGGGCCACCGCGCGAACCACGCCGCCGCCCAGGTGCTGCTGCACCTCAAACACCAACCGGCCGTCTTCGCCGCGATCGATCTCCAGCGCCTGGTACAGAGGCGGCATGTCGTCTTCCTTGAATGCCACGTCGACCACGACGCCCATAATCTGCTTGATCTTTCCCTTCGCCATCTGGTATCTCCTAAACGGAAATCACTTCAATGCTTCCGCACCGCTGACCACTTCCAGAATCTCGTTGGTAATGGCCGCTTGTCGCGCCTTGTTGTATTCCAGGGTCAGCTTGTCAATGAGTTCGCCCGCACTCTTGGTTGCGTTCTCCATCGCGCTCATCCGCGCCGCGTGCTCCGCCGCGAACGATTCGAGCAGCACCCGCCACAAGGTTACGTTCAGGTACAACGGCAGCACTGCATCGAGCACCGCCGCTTCGCTGGGCTCGTAGATGAAATCGGTCGGGAACTCCTCGTCGCCCGCCAACTCCGGCACGATCGGCAGAATCTGTTCGAGCACGACTTCCTGCTGGACCACGTTCTTGAACTCGTTGTAAATGATGTACACACGGTCCAGGCCCAGGTCATCCACGAAGCCCTCTTTATACAGCTCGCAGATGTCGCTTCCAATCGACGCGGACTTTTCGAAGTTGAACTCCTTGTCCAGCCCGACATGGTGCTGGATGAAGCTGGCGCCGCGTTTCTTGAAGTAATCGTACCCCTTCTTGCCGATGGCGATGAGCTGCACATCCCGGGACTGGGCTTTCTGCTCCTTGATCAACATTTCCGCCCTGCGGCAGATGTTGTTGTTGAAGCCGCCGGCCAGCCCACGGTCGCCGGTCACCACCACGATGCCGACATCATCGGGTTCACGCACTTGCAAGAGCGGGTGTATATCGGGGTCGCTGCGCGCCGCCAGGTCGCGGATCATGACTCGCAGCTTGTCCGAATACGGACGAGCTTTCATCATGTCTTCCTGAGCGCGCCGCAACTTGGCCGCCGCGACCATCTTCATCGCACGAGTAATCTGCTTCGTGGATTCGATGGACGAGATGCGCCGCTTGATCTGCTTTAGTGAAGGCATAGCCGCCTACCCGTCATGACCAACGTCTACGACCACCTTACGCCACCGCCGGTTTTTCTTCCGACACGGCAAAGGTCGCCTTGAACTCATCCGCCGCCTTCCGGATCTTCTCCTCGAGGTCCTTGCTGATCTTGCCGGCTTCCTCGATCTCCTTGAAAAGATCCGGGTGCTGGTTGGCGATGAACTTCACGTTTTCGCGCGTGTACCGGTCCACATCCTTCGCCGGGATATCATCGAGATACCCGTTGATCGCCGCCCAGAAGGTGACTACCTGGTGCGACAGATCCCACGGCGAATACTGCGGCTGCTTCATGATCTCAAGAAGCCGTTCACCACGCTTCAGCTTGTTCAGCGTCGATTTGTCCAAATCGCTGCCGAACTTGGCGAACGCCGCCAGGTTCCGGTAGTCCGCAAGCTCCAGCTTGATCTTCCCGGCCACCTGCTTCATCGCCTTCGTCTGAGCGTTACCACCCACACGGGATACGGAGATACCGACGTTCAGCGCGGGACGCTGGCCGGAATAGAACAACTCCGTCTCCAGGAAGATCTGACCGTCCGTAATCGAAATCACGTTGGTCGGAATGTAGGCGGACACGTCGCCGGCCTGGGTTTCAATGATCGGCAACGCTGTCAGCGAGCCGCCGCCCAGGTCGTCACGCAGCTTGGCCGCACGCTCCAGCAAACGGCTGTGCAGGTAGAACACGTCGCCCGGATACGCTTCACGTCCCGGGGGACGACGCAGCAGCAGGGAGAGCTGCCGGTACGCCCAGGCGTGCTTCGTCAGGTCGTCGTACACGCACAGCGCGTGCTTGCCCTTGTCACGGAAGTACTCGCCGATCGCCGCACCGGCAAACGGAGCCAGGTACAGCAACGGAGCCGGTTCAACCGCCGTGGAGCTGATCACGATGGTGTGCTCCATCGCGCCGTGGTCTTCCAGTGTCTTGACCACGTTGGCGATGGTCGACCCTTTCTGACCGATCGCGACGTAAATACAAATTACGTCTTTGCCCTTCTGGTTGATAATGGTGTCAACCCCGAGGGTGGTTTTGCCGGTCTGACGGTCGCCGATGATCAGCTCACGCTGACCGCGGCCGATGGGGATCATGGCGTCAATGGCCTTGATACCCGTCTGCAGCGGTTCGTCCACCGGCTGCCGGGTGACCACGCCCGTCCCCTTCCGTTCGATCGGAGAACGCTCTGTCGTCTTGATCTCGCCCTTGCCGTCCAGCGGGAAGCCGAGCGGATTGATGACGCGGCCGATCATGGCCTCGCCCACGGGGATATCGACCAGACGGCCCGTCCTCTTGGCGATGTCGCCTTCCTTGATGTTCTCGTCGCTGCCGAACAGTACGCACCCGACGTTGTCCTCTTCCAGGTTCATGGCCATCCCGTACACCGGCCCCGGGAACTCTACCAGCTCCGATGCCTGTACGCTGTCCAGCCCATGAACACGGGCGATACCGTCACCCACCATGATAACGGCGCCGACCTCGTCGGTTTCAACCTCGGCAGAATACTCCTCGATCCGTTTCTTGATGATCGAGGTAATTTCTTCCGGTCGAATCTGCATGGGTCCTCCGCAACGGCGCTCCAGGCGCCGCGTTCAATCAGGCGCTGACCCTGCGCCGGATTTCGCTGATTGATCTCTCTACACTGGCGTCGATGATCCGGTCTCCGAACCGTAAACGGAACCCGGCAATGACTGAAGGATCTACCTTCCGGGACAGGACGATCTCGCCGCCCAGTTCCTTTTTCAGGTAGTCGACGAACGGGGTCGCCTCGTCCTCCTCCAGATCAATTGCCGTGGTCAGGATGGCGCGAACCACCCCCTTTTCCTGGTCGTGCAGGTCGGACAGAGCCGGGTAGACGTCAAGCAGCACGCCTTCCCGTTTCTTCTCGATCAACACTTTCAGGAAGTTCCGCACCAGTTCGGGAGCGTCGGCGAACGCCTCGTCCACTACCTCCAGCTTGCGCGGCTGCGGCACTTGCGGGCCGGTCCAGAAACGGCGCAGTTCGGGCGCCTGGAACGCATCATGGATCGCACCCATCGCGTCCATCACGTCGACCAGGACATCCTTGTCCTTCGCCGCCTCGTACAGGCCCTCCGCATAGCGTCTTGCCAGTTTGGGATCACTCACGACTTCTTCTCCAACGTCTCGAGCCGCTGTTGAATAATCCGTTGCTGGTCCTCGCGAGTGAAACTCTCCGCGATCGCTTTCGACGCGACATCGGTAGCAAGCTCGGCAATCCGGGAGCGCAGGTCGGACTCGACTTTCGCCTTCTCCGCCTCGATTTCACTCTTGGCGCGTGCGATCAGCTTGTCGCCTTCCTCGCGAGCTTCCTGCCTGGCTTGCTCGATGCGAGTGTTGGCGTCCTGCTCCGCACGGGAAAGGCGTTCGTTGATCTCCTGCGACGCGCTCTTCAGCTTGTCCTCATACTCGGACAGCAGCTTCGAGGCTTCTTCCCGGTCCTGCTTGGCCTGCTCGATGTCGTTCCTGATCGCGTCCTCGCGGGCCTGCAACCCCTTCACAATCGGGCCCCAGGCAAATTTCCAGAGGATGAGCAGCAGAATGATGAAGGTCAGCAGGGTCCAGAGCATCGAGCCCGGCGCCATACTCAGAATGGCGTTTAACCCGCCGCCTTCTCCGCCGCTCGCGAAGACCGCCGCCGGCAATAAACAAAGAGCCAGTGTAACGAGGTACTTGAACTCCCTCATCACGACTCCCTTCGGTTGGCGGTTAGGTTACTTCAGGGCTACGAGCATGCAAATAACGGCGTTGAAGAACGCCACACCTTCGATCAGCGCGGCTGCGATAATCATCGGGGTCTGAATCTTGGCTTGCGCTTCCGGTTGGCGAGCGATGCCGTCCATCGCCTGCCCGCCGATCCGGCCAATACCCAGAGCAGCACCCAGCGTTACCAAGCCGGCGCCCAATGCGGCGCCCAAGTACGCGAGACCAGCCAGGTCAATAGCTTCCATCGTTCCTCTTCTCCTTCTTTGAAGACTTCTCAGCCTTCTTCCGTTGAACTTTGAAACGACTTGTGGATAAATCGTTGTATCGTGTTGCTTCTTTTGCTTGCTTCGTAAATGTCAGATCTCCGCTACGCTAAGGATCTGACATGACACCAGAATATCAATGCCCGTGGACCGACATCCCCACGAAAATGCTCGCCAGCATCACGAAGATGTACGCTTGCAGGAACGCCACGAACAGCTCCAGCATACTGATCGCCACCGCCCCCGGTACACTTGCAAACGCGATCCAGGGGGTCATGATCAGCGCCAGGAAAACCCCGATCACCGTGTGCCCCGCCAGCATGTTCGCGAACAAACG
Organism: uncultured bacterium; assembly: GCA_964648415.1. Classification (GTDB taxonomy): domain Bacteria; phylum Electryoneota; class Electryoneia; order Electryoneales; family Electryoneaceae. Next base: position 14,056 of record CAZYOC010000044.1, read on the forward strand.
AATGCACAGCGCGAAGTGCTTCACAAACAGCCCGAAGATCTCAATCGGGAACAGCAACGGCACCACGAACACCGGTACGCCATGCGGCACAAACGACGCGATGTACTTGACGCCGTGATATTTGAACCCGGCGAAAATCACCGCCAGCAGCATCATGATCGCCAGCCCGGCGGTCATGTTGATGTTCCCCGTCGCCGTGGTCCCGTACGGAATCATCCCCAGCAGGTTACAGAACAGGATCAGGAAAAAGGCGGTGAGGAAAAACGGCAGCCAGGCTCGGCCCGCCTTCGCGCCCATATTGGGATACACCACTTCGTCGCGGATGAACACCACCAGCACTTCCAGGAAGTTTCCGAACCCGTGGGGAACTTCGCCCTTCCGGGTGCTCGCCATCCCCGGGATGATCAACAATACGACCAGGAGGGCCGCGATGATCAGCCCCATCATGTGCTTGGTAAGCGGAAAACCATCGGCGTACTGTTCGCCCAGAAAAGAAAAATCGCCCTTGATCACGGGCAGGTGGACGGGTCCAAAGGGGGTGTCGTATACACCGGCGTCGGTAAGGTGATGCGCCAGGATGCTCATGACATCCGCGCCGGCTTCTTCTTCGGAGTGCTCCATGCTGTGCGCGTCGCCATGACCATGTCCAGCGACGCCGTGCATCCCGGCTTCGGTGTGGGTTACGCCGTGACCGTCGTCATGTTCATCGGTCACGTGCATCCCCTCCACGCCATGGCCTTTCACCGGCTCCGCCGGCAGGGGCTCATGCGTCTCGCCGTGATGCTCGACAGCCTCTTCGTCGTGCTGGGCCTGGGCCAGATGCTGGTCGCCGGCCGCCTGTTCCACCTGATCGCCCGCCTGCGTGGTCCGAACCATCGCCAGGTCGTCCGCGAAAGCGGTTCCCATTGCCAGACTCACGGCTGCCGTTATGACAACCGTCAGGATCGCGAAAGCACGCAGCCCCCGAATCATCGGCTACCCCGTTTTAAGCTTGTGATCGCTGCAACTGTGGAAATAACCAGTGCAACCAAGTAGGCCGTAACCGTTCCAATTGCGGCGACTGCTTGCGAATATGCCAGCACCTTCAACGCGATGACCAGGCAGGCGCCGCCAACAAGCGCCTTCGCTCCCAGCGCCAGGATGAAACCCTGGAACACCCGGTCATGTTCGCCCCGCCTGATCGGGCGGACAAGAAACCACCAGCCCAACCCGGTCATGACGACAGTCGCCGCTAAAAAGAACAAAATCGCCATCGCACTCACGAAAGCAGCCTCAGCCTACCTTGCCGAAACACTTGCATCTTGTCCGTTGCCCGGGAAACGTCTCACCTAACATCCCCATGTTCACAACCGGACCCTCGCGGGTGCCATGACGTCTCTAAAAACACCAACCGCCTTTCCCCCATGTCCCTCCCTGAAGACACGAAGAATCAGCAGGTTGGCGGCTATCTTGTGAAAAGAAGCACTCGCAAAGATAAGGCGTGGATAGTGGTTTTACAACCCTTTGGCTCGGGGACTCCGGACAAGATTTACCTAACTTTGTGATTATTAGTGCATGATTATTTACTTTCAGGTGGATTAGAGTCCTCCTCGCTGGAGGCCTCCTGAGACTCGGAATAGTGCTTGACCTTCACAATCAGCCAATACATCCCCATCCCCGAGCCCCACAACGTCCCCACGATCATGAACGCCGGGTCGGTCCCGATCAGCCCGTCAAGCCAGCGCCCTACAAAAAAACCCGCAGCGACTGTAATCGCCAGGGTAACAGAAGTCTGCAACGCCAGATCCAGCCAGCTCCCGTAATCGCCGCGCTTCTTCTCCGGGTCGGTCGGACGTTTGTACGGGAACAGGTTCATGTTCAGTTTGCCTGCGCCGAAACACGATCTTCGTCCTCGTCCAGCGTTTCACCCTCGTCATCATAGAGCGTAATGCCGGTGCCGGCCAGTTTCCGGTTCTCGGCGACCTGCAGCGGCACAGCCTGACCTGCTTCGCTCTCGCCCTGGCGACGCTTCAGGTCTTCCACGGCTTCCGAACCCATGCCGCTGTTGCCGTTGAATTTTGCGCCCTCGAACACGACCAGGGTGTTGGTCGCAAGGTCGCCGCTCATCTCCGCGCTGCCCTCAAGCACCAGTCGGCTCCTGGCCACCACGCTGCCGGTCACCCGGCCGCCGATAATCACCTGGTCCGCCTCGATGTTGCCCGTCATAGCGCCCTTGTGACCAACTGTAACCGCACCCTCGCATTGCAGGATCCCGTCAAACGACCCGTCAATCCTCACCGACCCTTTCAGGCTCAGCTTGCCCGAGAGTTTCGCGTCATCGCCGATAATCGACGACATCACATCGCTATAGTTGTCTTTAGCTTTCCGTGCCACCCGACTTCTCCCCAGCATGGTGCAACAACGTTAGCGGATCCACCGCTTCTCCCTTGATCCAGATCTCGAAATGAATGTGAGGCGCGGTGCTGATCCCGGAGTTCCCGGACAGAGCAATGATGCTCCCCGGCTCCACTCGATCATGCTTATTCACCAGCAGCATCTGGTTGTGGCCATATACCGTTAATACCCCGTCACCGTGATCGATCAGAACCTGGTAGCCCAGCCTCGGTGTCCAGTCGGCTGCGACAACCACACCCGCCGCCGCCGCCCGAACCGGAGACCCCTGCGGCGCCGCAATATCTACCCCTGCGTGGCTCTGCGACGGATCAATGATATTCGGTTCGAACCCCCGGGTAATAAACCCGTCCACCGGCCAGCGCTGCGGCATGTTGGCCCCGGAAACCGCGAAAATCTGCTGTTTGGTCGACCAGCTTGCAGCCCTGAGATCACCCGACGGGGCCGAAATCTGCAGCCAGGAATCACCGTCCATCGGGTCTCGCATCGGTTCCGGCGCAGGCAACTCGTTCGCCTCGAAACTGGGATCCAGGTCCGCGCCTTCTGTAAGACTCCGCTGCAACTGCCGGCTCAACCGCTGCAATTCTTCCAGATCCGCCGAAATCGCTTTTACACGACCCACTTCTTCCCGCAGTCGCTGGTTCTCTGCTTTATATCGGGCCACATCGATGGTTTGTTTAATCATCAGGCCGTACATCACCGCCGCCGCGATCAACACGACCACGCCGATCAACGCCAGCATGGTCAGGGTGCGCGCCCGCTGGACCGTCAACCGCCACTCCCGCGGCCGGTCCTCCAACGGCCGATACCACAGCACCAGGTGATGCGGACCTTCTACACGTTTCACGTCGCTCTATGCCTCACGAAATCGTAAACCCTTCAAAAGGAGCAAGGTAGCTCTCACTCCGGGAAGATGTCAACCGGGCGACGGCCGGTTGCCGGCGGCGTCATTGGCGCCGGTGCGCCCCTGCCAACGCGCCACGCCGCACCGTCCAACCTGGTCGATGCGATGTTTACAACCCAACATAACAGGTAAATCATCGACCATCTTAACATATATGACTTTACGGATATATAGCCATTCCCATTATTAATCCGTCATGCGCTCATAAGCTATTTGTTCCATCCTGCTGGGGTGAAAATACTTTGACTCAGTCTTCCCACAGGGACTACACCGACACTCTAGACTGCTGCCTCTCTGCCAAGGAAGATGACGGAATAAATTCGAGAATGACTATATTTACCTTATGGGGGCGATATCTCCCGGACACCTTTCTCCTTCAAAGGGATAGGCCCTGAAAGCGCGATGATTCGGGACGTGATCCGATCCTTTCCCGGCGCGTTTTGCGCGAGGAACGCGATACGGGTATTGCAAAGTGGCTGAGACGCGGGCCGAAGGCGAAGTGGAAGTGGTTGCATTGATACCCGACAATGAACTGTCGGGCCAAACACCATGCCATCCTTCGGTAGCACGATCTGCCGAGTGGTCGCGAAGTCTGAGAGGCGGCGGGTGAGCTGCAAGGTCTGGGAACGCGACACTTGGGGAAACAACTCTGCGACACTCAGGAGCGTCCCCGGATGATTTCCGGTTGACGGTGGATGAAGATCAGGCCCACGATCACCGCGAGGGCCGGGGCGATGACGGCCAACGGGAAGACGGCGTCGAAGCCGAACGGCTCCAGTCCGGCCACCCAGCCCAGCAGCAGCGCGGCCAGGGCGTTGCCGCCATCCATCATCCCTGTCACCAGCGCCACTCCGCTGCCCTGCATGGCGGGCGGGGCAAGATTGTAGCCCAGGGTGGTCACCGCCGGGAACACAATCCCGTGTCCCAGCCCCGCAAACAACCCCGCCAGGATCACCAGCGGCAGTGACTGGCTGAATCCCAATAACATCAGGCCGACACCATAGCTGATGAAGCCCGGGATCATAACACGACGCACCCCGTAGACATCGCCCAAATGGCTGCCCAGCAGACGGAACGTGACCCCGGCGACGGCGAAGGCGGTGAAGTACAGCCCGAAATGCGAGATGCCCCTCATTTTGGCAATAGGAGCGAGGAATGACGCCGGGGAGGCGTAACACACCGCCAGCGACAACGCGAAAAAGAAGGCGAGCAGCATGCCGGGGCTGCGCAGCACCGTAATGGCGTCGGAGGGACTGGGCAGCTTGGAGGTGTCGTCGGGACGTCCCGCGCTGCGGAGGAAGACCACGCTGAGCAGCGTCAACACCCCGAACAGCACCGTGGCCAGGAAAAACACCGGCAAGCCGAAGTCTTCCACCAGCCGTTCTCCCAGGTAGGGTCCGATCATATGGCCGAACATGCCGGACATGCCATACTTGGCGATGGCCTCGTTGCGGCGGCCCGCCGGAGCGATCGCGCCGGCCATGGTGAAAAACGCCGTGAAGTGCATGCCGAAACCGAAGCCCTGCATCAACCGCAACGTCCACACCAACGGCGAGAAACCCTGGTCCAGCAGGAAAGTGAAGCCCAGCGGCGGGATGATCATCAACACACAGCCGGTAATCCAGGTGAGCTTGATCCCCCAACGGTCGATGAGGTAGCCGATCAAGGGCCGGCCGGCCACCGCAGCGAGGAAATACACCCCCATGAACAAGCCGATCTCGTGCGCCCCGCCGCCCAGCTCGCGCACGTACAACGGGTACATCGCGTTGTTGCTGAAACTCAGCGAAAGGAAAAAGTTGGCCAGAAACGCCAGCACGAATGTGCGGGTAAGTAGTTTTTCCTCGGGTTTCACGCCTGTCGGCTCCGGTCACGGGGTTACCAGTCGGCCCAATATACGGCTTCGCAGGGGCCAAAATAAGGGGGAACGGACCGCACATCTGAACCCGAGATAAAAGTCATACCCTCTACCCGGGAAGCGATGGAGCGTCACCGAGAACAACACCAAACGGGTTTCTTTATTGTCGTGTGCCAAGAATAACCCTGCCGTTCCCTCTACGGCTTGACTTCCCGGCGTGGAGAACCCACTTTTCAGTGCGCAACCACCCAGCCAACACCGAGACCCGACATGGCCGATCTGCTGCTACCCGATCATCCCGAGCGAAAGGGCGTCCTCATTGCCTTTGAGGGCATTGACGGCTGCGGAAAAAGCGCCATGGCGAGGATGCTCGGAGAATGGCTGCGGGAACGTGACGTGAAGATTCTGTACACCTTCGAACCCACCGACCTGACCTACGGCAGGAAACTGCGCGAGTCGTTCGTCGCCCGGGAACGCTTGATCCCGCGGCGAGAGCTGGAGCTGTTTCGCAAGGACCGCATGGAGCACGTGGAGCAGTACCTGCGTCCGGCGCTGGCCGAGGGACGGGTGATCCTGCTGGACCGCTATTATTACTCCTCAATGGCCTACCAGGGGTCGCGCGGCTACAAAAGCCCCGAGGAAATCCACAACATGATGACCGCGTTCAGCCCCAAGCCGGACCTGACGCTGCTGTTCACTGTGACGCTTGCCACCGCGCAGAAACGAATTACCCACCTGCGCAAGGATGATCCCAACCTGTTGGAGCGGATGGACAACCTGACGCGAGTGAAACAGGTGTTCGACGAGATGGACTTGCCGGAAATCGTGCGCGTCCCGGCGGGCGGATCGAAGAAGCAGGTGTTCGCACGAGTGCTGGAAGCGTCGCTGCCGGTGCTGGGTAAGGTGGCGGACCCGGATACTCTCACCGCCTGACCCCGCTCAGCATGCTGGGGCTTTAGAGTTTTGTCTCTGTTGAGCCGGAAACATAGGAGACCCTTGCCTGCGAGGGGATGGCGAGCATGGTAGCCCGGACCGCCCCCGGTCCGGGGTGCATGGACCGACTGTTTACTGTCGAGTCTCAGGAGAAGGTGTTTGTCCCATTCCCGATAGAGCTTACACCGGAGGAGATCCCCGCCTGCCGGACTGCATCAAAACGTCCAACGAGTGTCATTCCTGCGAAGCAAACTGTCACAGCGTTAACAACGAGTGTCATTCCTGCGAAAGCAGGAATCCAGGTATGTTTTTATACTACAATATGTTCGCTATGAAAACCGAACACTGAACACAACTCTGGTGCAGGATTGCTAACCTGTTATAATCTTGCACCTTGCATGGATTCCTGCTTTCGCAGGAATGACACGATGGGACAATGCTTTCGAGAAGCCCCCTATGCAACCCGCTGCCGGGGTTGCGGGAGGTGGTGCACCCGTATCCCAAGGTGCGCGCCAAACGGACGGCGCGAACCTTGGGCTGTGGCAGAGAACCACTGCCGTGGTTCTTTCGTGAAATATCCGGGTTATACAGGCTGTTCGCTGGAATGAGAGACATCTGAATTCGTGCAACAGGCCCTATAGTGGTTCTTGCAAAGAATCGAACATATTAAGATTCTTAAGTGCTTGTTTATTCAGGATTCCTGCTTTCGCAGGAATGACATCATGGGAAATTTCATTCGAGGATTACTATACAGACTGTTGCACAATAGGAACCGATCTCATTCCAGCGAAGGCTGGAATCC
>CAZYOC010000045.1:0-20903 GCA_964648415.1 uncultured bacterium
TCATTATGTCGTTGTTTTTATAGACTATAACCCTGAAATGCGTTGAAGATCCGTTTCAACACGCGCACGCGTCTGTCAAGATGCGAGCCGATGTATTCAGAGACTCAGGAACCCCGGCGATTCGTTCATAGCAATGGTAGCCCTCCGCGATGCCGTTGGCTTCAATCCATGGACACAATGTACTCGAAATCCATTGCTGTTGATAATTTCTGACCGCCCGTAAGCGGACAGCAAACCGGGCCATGCCACCTGTTTTGAGAAATAGCCGGGTGATACAGTCTGCATCGCTGGAATGAGATTCTTCTCGCATTCTGCGACAGTCTGCTGCGCGGGAATGAGACTCATTGGACATTTTGACCCAGCCTGGAAAGCATCAATCCAGTAACAGCAAACCCTATGAAGATGGCGGCGGCTCAGCCCAGCACCAGCACTTTGAACTGGCTGGGGACGAGGGTGATGCCGGGGCAGTTCTCGCTGAGCCCGTTGTGGCCGGTGATGCTGGTCATGCGTTGCGCCGGCGGGCCGCCGGTCATCACGGTCAGGCTGCCGAGAGTATGCTCCTGCGGCCCCATCACCAGTCCTGACGCTACTCCAAGCGCCACGCCCGCATTGTCGCCGTTGGACAGGGGGATTTCCGTGGCCTGGTTAAAGCTCGGCGTACCCATGGTCAGCACCGTCATCGCCGCGGTCGGGGGAATGCAGGTCGCCCCGGTAGTAATGTTGGGATACGGGATCGGAATCGGCCCCGCCGGCGGAATCGGTGTCTGGCACACGTCCGGGAAACCGAGGCTCATCCCGCCCATCATGGTCGAATGGAACATACTTCTCTCCTTACCCTAAATGAATCTGATCCGCGTCGAGTTTCATGTTGCTCTCGGCGATGGTGGTCACGTCGCCCGCGTGTGTGGTCAGTTGCTCTTCGACCACGACATGCCGGCTGCCCGCCTGGACCTCGTCCATCTCTTCCACCTGCCGGCGGCTCCAGACCAGCTTTGCCGTCAGGTCGCGAATGAAACTGTCCACAGAATCCGCCGCCGTCTTCAGATGACCCACCTGGCTGCGCAGCAGTTTGCCGAAGAAATCGAAACGGTCGAACACGGCGGTTCCTTTGTCCGCGTGCAGCGTCAGCTCTTCGCTGTTGAGCTGCACGGTTTTTCCGGCGGCGACCGACACGTCTTCGTTGGAGGTCAATTCCAGGTCGCCGGTGTCGGCGTGCAAACGTGCTCCGTTCGGGAAACGGAGCTGGGCGGGGTCGGTTACGGCCTCCCGTTGGAGCACCGCCAGGATGAAGCTCGCCTCGCCGCTGCTTAGCAGGACATGGTCGCCTTCGCCGGGCTGCAACAGGCAGCTGGCGGCGAGAATGGCATGGCCGATGCCCGCTTCGGTGCGGACCAGGAAGCGGCCGTCGTCGTTGCCCAGCACGATGCCGTATTCCAGGTGTACCGTGGTCCGGGTTTGAGATGTGAGGAGCGCATCCATACGCGAATCCTCCCTTTCTATGGTGGTGTGTGTCGTGTTGTTCATGAGTTCGCTCCGAAGTCTTCCGCTTCCTGCAATTCCTTGTTCGTACCATGGGCAAGTTTTTTCGTGGAGCCGTCCCAGATGGTTTTTTCCTGTTTGATGCGGTGCAGGTTGGCGCGGTTGAGCTTCGCGCGGCTGAAGTTGGCTCCGGTCAGGTCGGCGTGGGACAGGTCCACGAATTCCAGGTTGCAGCCGTTGAAGTCGGCGTTCTCGCAGATGGTCTGCTTCATCTGCCCCTGGTTGAGGTTGGAGCCGGACCAGTTGGTCGTGGTCAGGTCGGCCTCGTTGGCGCTCACGCCGGGCAGCTCGGCGTTTTGCAGCGACGCGCCCTTCATTTTGCAGCCGTGGAACACCACCGCGCTGCCCTGCGCCTCATCAAAGATCGCTTCTTCCAGATTGCCCTCGAAGAAGTTGGCCTGCCGGATAATCGCCTTGCTGAAGTTGGCGCCGGCGAGATTGGTTCGATGCGCCTGCACCATCCAGAAACGGTTCTCGCTGAAATCGTAGCCGGCCAGGTTCATATCGTTAAGCACGGTGCGGTCGTAGATGCACTTGTCCAGCGCCATGCCGTCGGAGATTGCCTTGAAGAACACGGTTCTCGACAGGTCGGCGTTGATGAACCGGGCGTTGGTCAGGTTAGTTTTGAAGAACACGGTATAATAGGCGACGGTTTCCTCGAACAGCGCTCCGGTCAGGTCGGTTTTCCCGAAATTGGTATGCCTGGTGTGGGCTTTGGTGAAGTCCGCGCCCGCCAGGTTGGCCTTGGCCATGTTGGCCTGCTCGAGGGAGGAGCCTTTGAAGCTGGCGCGCGGGGCGTTCATCTTGAACCAGTTGACCCGGTACAGGTTGACCTCATCGATGATCGCCTCGGTCAGGTCACATTTCCGGAAGGAGGTTCCCTTGATCTCGGCCCTGGTGAAGTTGACGCCGGTCAGGTTGCAGTTCTTGAAAGCCGCCCCGGTGAAATCCATCCCGGACAGGTCCATCCCGGTCAAGTCCCGGTTCTCGATGAAATCGCCTTCCGCGATGATGGCCTGGATCTCGCTGCGGGTCATGATTTCTTCTCCCCGGTATCGATCAGGTTCACCCGGCCGTCAAGTTTGGTCATCTTCACATTGGCTCCATCGAATTTGGTTTCGCCTACCTTCACCTTCATGAATTCCGACCCGTACAGGTTGGTATGGGACAGGTCGGCTTTGGTGAGTGTGGTTTTCCGGAACGATCCCATGAGCAGGTTGGAGCCTTTCAGGTCCGCGCCGGTCAGGTCGCACTTGGGGAATTTGACTCCTTTGGCCGGGATGGCCCCGAACTTCGCGCCGGGCATACGCACCGAATCAAACGTGGTGTCCTCCATGACGGACCCGGTGAAGTCTGCGTCCGGCAGGTCGCAGTGTCGCCAGTGGGCTTTCTTCAGCTGAATGCCGGAGAAATCCGGCTTCTCCAGGTTGGACTCACCGCCGACCCGCGAGTTGAACATGTCTGCGTCTTTGAAGGATACCGTTTTCCCCTTGGATTCCCAGATCAAAGTCTTGTGCATGGTGGCTTTGGGAAATGCGGCTTTGTCGATGGTGCTGCGGAAGATTTTTGCTTTGGAGACATCCGCGCCGCTGAAATCGGCCTGTGTGAAATCGGCGTTGGTCAGCAGCGCGGTGGTGAGGGTCGCTTTGGCGAACTTCGTTTTGGTGCAGGTCGCCCCGTCGAAAATGGCGGAGGAGGCGTTGGTTTCCGACAGGTCTGCTTCGGTGAGGTCGGCGTCTTTGAAGATCGTACGGGAGGCGGAGGTTTTCGTCAGAACGGCCTTCCCCAGTTTCGCTTTCATGAAGATCGCCTCGTCGAGTTTGGCGCCCGCGAGGCTCGCACCGGACAGGTCGGCTTCCATGGCCTTCGCTTTGGTCAAATCCGCTCCGTCCAGCTTCGTGTTCTGGAGGTTGGTGTTCATCAGTTTGGCGTTTTTCATATCCGCGCCGGACAGGTCAAGGTTGGACAGATCCAGCTCGCTCATCTGCTTGTTCGCCAGGCTCTTGCCGTCCTGGTGCATCTGGATCACGTCCTCGCGCGTAAGCAGGCCGGACGCATTCAGATCGATGTCGTGCTTGGCGGCCAGCGCCACCGCCCAGTCGGGGAGGGGGAGCTTCCCGCCGCCCTTTTTCTTCATCTCCTGCAGGTTGGCCAGCTTGGCCATGCCCTTATCGTGCGTGGCCTTCGATTTGGCGATCAGAGCGGCGTCGGATTTTTCCCGTGCGTCGAGCTTCGCTTCAACTTCCGGGGTTAACTGGTTGTGTTTCTTCAGGGTCGCCCGGACCTTCTTGATGGTATCCTTGCTGCCTTTGGCCAGGTTGGCGAAGGGGTCGTTATTCTTGGGCGGCGGTTGATGGACCGCGCCCAGCGCGTCTTTGGAATCCACCAGCTCATGTTTGTCGAGGGCCTGCGCGATGTGCGCCTCGCCGGCATCACGCTTGGCCTGCATCGCCGCCTTCATGGCCTCGCCCTGCTTCTTCATGTCCGCCAGAGTGTATTCCACAACCGCTTTCGGCCCGGCGGCGCGTACTTCCGGCGGAGGAGTGCTCAGTTTCAATGTGGCCGTGTTGGTCGGTTTCTGCGCCTGGGAGGCGAACAGTTTCTCACGCATCCCCGGCGGCAGATGCTCGCTCTTGGCCATTTCCTCCATGAACGCTTTTTTCTGTTCCGCCGCCGCCGCTTTCTTCACGGCGGCCTTCGCCTTCAACTTCTGGCCCTTCTCGGCGGTTTTGCTGAGTTTTTCCAGGTTTTTGCCCATCCGGTCGAACATTGCCTTGAACTTCTTCTGATTGAAGGGGATGTTCGGCGCGAGTTCATTGCGGGTCTTCATGGCCTGCTCGAAGGTAGCGACTCCGCCCGCCAAAACGCCTGACATCTTCGCCGCCAGCGCCTGAGGATCGAAGTTCGGATCCGCCTTGGGGAAGTCCAGGCTCAGAAGTTTATCTCGCTTGGCTTCCAGCTTTGCCTTCACTTCCGCGCCCTTGATGCGCAGCTCTTCGGCCTTCTTTTTTGCGGTTTCGAAGGCTTCCATGTCCACATCAATCGCACGGTCCAGCTTCTTCCTCAGTTCGGCCAGGTAGTACTCGGAGGTTTCGGGCGGGTCGGCGAGGCTTTCGACATGCATATGCACCACCGCCACATCCCGCGCCTCCTCGTCCATCACTTCCGTGATGCCACGGCTGATCAGGACACCGCGCTCGTGGTGAGGAAACAGCCAGACCGTATCCATATCCAGCTTGACTTCCTTGTACAGGAAGGGTGCGTCGTGAGGAATGGGATGAGGCGCCACCGTTTCGTCCGGAGTCTGGAATACGAACACACGTGGCCGGATGTAGGGGACGCTGCCCTCCACCACCGGCTTGTCCGGATGCATCCGTGCGATCTGGAATTTCTCCCGCCCTTGCAGAAATTCCGGTAGCCACTGGTCCGGCGGGGCGGCGTTGAAGAAGGTCCAGTCCATATCTTCGGGGAAATAAGGCCAGCGGCTTCTCAGCCAGGCGTTGTCATAGGTTCCCAGCTTCTTCTGGCGGTAAGGGTGCATGAAATCAAAGGGTGTGAACAGCGCCGGGTCCGGTTTGTCGGATTGCGCACCGATGAGACGGTCGGGCAGCTCCACATTGGGCAGGGCAATGAGCTGCTTGCCGTCGCCCATGTCGACCGGGGTCAGTCCCTTGCCGGCCTGGTTGCGGAAGTCCTCCGGGCCGCCGAAGGCATGGGCGGCGTCCACATCCATCTCAGTGAAGGGTTCAGGATCGGAAATCACCGACACTCCGCCAACCGTCTTCCAGTACCGCTCCCCAAAGACCTGAAGCTTTTTATCGATGGGGCCGAATTTCAGCTCGACCTGGGAGGCCGGGACAGGCGTTCCACCGGTGGCGTAGCACTTCCCCTTAACCAACACTTCCGCATGAGTTTTCGGCATGCCCTGGTCGAGAGGCGCGTCGGGAATCTCCTGCGGGATCAGCCTCCAGAGTTCTTTTTCTTCGAGCAGATGGTCCGGATCATCAAAGGCGAAGAAGCTGACATGGCTGACTACCATGTAGTACTTGTCCTTGATCCCGAAATAGTTCAGGAGAATGGACTGGTTGTGGCCTTTAACGACTTTCATGCCTGTCCCTGTGTGGAATAGCTATAGCTTTTCCTGCAATGCGGAGTTGGTATTGGCGTACAACTCGGCTTCCTTGCTTTGAAGCGTGTGGACACGGTTGCGCAGGGTTTCCACATCCTGCTTCATCTCCGCCGTCTTCTGCACCAGCGTGGAAACCTCCTCCTTGGTGGTATAGGCCTCCACACCTTCTTCCTCGACTTTTGAACGAAGAACCTCGACAGCATTGTCGATGCCATCAACACGATTCGTCTGTTCTTCCGTCTCGGTCACCATCGAACTGAGATCCGTACCAGCTCCTGTCATGCGTTCCTCGGCCTCATTTAATTCATCCAATGAGCCGGCGATTCCCATGGACTCTTGTGTGGCCTCTGTTGTGGCTTCGTTTGCGCGATTACGCAACTCATTGATTTCCTGTTCCATCTCGTTGATTCTCTCTTCCTGCTCGTGCATCTCTTCGTGCAGGACGTGATAATCTTCTTTCTCGAAACACATCTTCTTGAAGTCGAACTTGAACTCGGTCGCAACGCCGCGCACCATCTTCAACCAGTGGCCGATGTTGACACGCTCTTCAATGCCCAAGATGAGAAGCAACTCGTTCAGAATGACGATTTTGATAAAAACGCCGGCATGAATAGACAGCTCGGCGTCGGTATGGATAACGAACCCTCGGTTCTCGGCTTCCTCCTCCTCGTCCTCTTCTTCTTCTTCTTCGTCCTCATCCTCATCTTCGTCTTCGTCATCTTCGTCCTCATCTTCGTCGTCATCGTCGTCACCGGGATCGTCGTCGTCATCGCCGTCTCCGTCGTCGTCGTCGTCCCCGTCCCCGTCCCCGTCCCCGTCTCCGTCACCATCGCCATCGCCGTCGTCGGAACCGTCATGCGTAGGGTCGTCGCCGCTGTGATCATCGTCATCGCCGGGATCATCGCCACCGGGATGGTCCGTGTGATCGTCATCATCACTGTCATCGTCGCCGGAATTGTCATGCGTGGGATCATCATCACTATGATCATCATCCCCGGGATCATCGCCACCCGGATGGTCGGTATGATCCGAACCATCGCCAGGATCGTTGGTTTCATTGCTATTTCCACCGCTCCCGCCGTTACCTCCAGGCGAATTCTCGGGGGTGTCCTGGGATTCGTCGTCATCATCGCCGTAGCTCGGGTCGTTTTCAGCGCCGATGCGCATGAACGACTTTTTGGCGGGCACATGCAGCAGGATGCGCTCCGATCCCGCCTTGTCTTCCATGTGCAGCTCGTTGCCGGAGCCGGTCTTGATCACATTTCTCGTCTGGTTCTCGTCGGTGACCATACTGCCGGTTTCAGGATTGGGAACAGCGCCCAGAATGACCGGCTGGTCCGGGTTGCCGTCCACGAAACCGATCATGACTTCGGTTTCCTTGTGCAGGGGGAAATGCCAGCCATGATCTGAACCGGCGTAGGGCTGCATCATGCGCAGCCAGCAGCTCGCCTTCCCGCCGCTCAGACCGGACTGGTCGAAGGGCATTTTCACCTTATAGCGTCCCTGCTCATCCAGTTCCGCATATTTCCCGCTGCCGGCGGCGTCAATTTTCGCCTGTACCGTTCCATACACCTTTGTTGACTGCGTCTTGCGTTCCATCCGGTACTGGACAGTGGCGGGGATCGCTGTGAAACGGGCGCGGTAGACGACCTCCTGTTCACGCGCGGCCAGTTCGGTCCGGATACCGGAGATCAAGTGACCGGTCTGATCGCCCTGCATGCTTACAGAGATGGGGAGGTAGGTCCGGTTCATGTCCTCGCGGAAATGGTTTTCCAGGGTGAAGGTGTAGCCGGTGCGAATCCCCGGCGCAGTGGTCTCACCTTCGAAGAGGTCTTTGCGGCAGAGCCATTCTTCGCGGCGGATCTTCGCCAGACGCTGCCCGTCGTCGGGCGTGCGGAACGAGTCGCCGTAGGAGTACATCCGGCCGTGTCCCTGCGTGTCCACATCTACTTCCGCCTGCAAGTCCATAGCCGGAGTGCGGTAATTGTAGCTTTTCAGCATGACTTTTTCGGGAATGAGCTGCCTGCGGTGTACGAACTGCTGCACCACTTGCGTCCGTTGCAGGCTGTCCAGCCCGGAAGCGGGGGAGTATCTCATGGCCGGGGTTTGGGCGCTGGGCTGATGGGCGATGCGGGTGTCGGTGAAGATGACCTTTTCCGCCGGGCCGTCCTGCTCGAAGTAGTAGTAGATGCCTTCGTACTCGAGCCAGCGATGCAGAAAGTGGAGGTGGCTCTCGTTGTATTGGCACACGTACTCATGTTCCGGGTAATTGCTTTGCATGCGAATTTCATAATCCTGCGCCGAAAAACGGGCGTCTTTCAGAATATCGGTCACAATCCCGCGAATACTTTTTTGCTGGAAGATCTGGTTGTGGCGGGTGTTGGCCAGCCACCAGAGCCGGGGGACGAGCTGCATGCGGTACAGATAGACGCCTTTGATTTCGCGGATGTGCTCGATGGAAGCGACGATACCGTGAAAGGGGATTTCCACATCACCGCGCAGCAGGGTGAAGGTGGCGGGTTGATTGATGACATCATCGAACTCGATGTCCGTGTCATCCGACAGCAATGTGAGGGTGAACTCATAGGGCCTGGAAAACGCTTCGCTTCCGGTGAAGGAAACCACCGTGAACCCGAAGTCCGGGAGTTTGGGAAGCGTCAGGATGTAGGCTGCGTCTCGCACCAGTGACATCAATCCTCCAGAGCTAGTTCGGCGGCTTGCGAATAGAGCGCGCTAGCGCGTTGCTGCAAGGCGCCCATGGACTGTTTCATCTCGGCCATTTCGCTGACCAGCGTACTGGCTTCGGTTTTATTGGCTCCGACCTGTTGATGCATTTCACGTACCTCTTCCTTGATCGTGCTAATATTCTGCGCCGTTGTGCTCACCTTTTGAAGTGTCTGGCTGATACTGGTTTTCATTGCATGAAGTTTCTCGCGGACACCTTCGGCTTTTTCCTGGGATTGCTGAATTTTGGCGTGCTCTCCCGCGACAAGGGTGCGTGAAGCCTGTAGTCTTTCATCCGTCTCCGAGACAGTATTGTCGATCCCGTTCAGCGTGGTGCGGGATTCAGAGATGGTTTCTTCGGTGACCGCGAGATTGGTCTTCAGGCCATTCAACCGATCATGCAGGGAAT
This sequence comes from uncultured bacterium, assembly GCA_964648415.1. Taxonomy (GTDB): domain Bacteria; phylum Electryoneota; class Electryoneia; order Electryoneales; family Electryoneaceae. The sequence continues at coordinate 8,802 of CAZYOC010000045.1, forward strand.
TCATATCGGTATGCGTCCACTTCATGTCGGTATGGCTGGTACACTCGAGATGGTCTTCGCGTCCGCCCAGGAAGCGGAGCATGATTGGTGTATTTATCTTCTCTTCCATTCCGACGATCAGGGTCAGTTTTTCGATCATAGCCACGGAGTTCTTTGTCGCGGCCTCGATCTCCAGTTTGGCGCCAGCGCCGAGAGTAATTCCGTGTCTTTTCAGGTCCGGGGCGAATGTCCAGTTCTTGTGCAGGTTGAAGAACCAATCGGCAATGGCGGCGTACGCCTCCGTCTGCGCCCGGGACGCCTCTGGGTCCTGGTAGGTACCGGGATAGGGCGGATCGTTGGGCGCGCCGATACGCATGAATTCGCCACCCTTCCTGCTGTGAAACTGCATCCGCTCCTCACCTTGCTTGTCCTCGAAGTGGATGTCGTTGCCGGAAGCGGAATTCAAGTGCGAACGGGTCTGATTATCAGCGGTGATCACGCTGGGCGTCTGCGGATTCGGGGCCGAGCCTGCAATGATGGGACGGTCCGGGTCGCCGTTGGTGAACGCGATCACCACTTCCGAGCCTTTGTGCAGCGGCATGTGCATGCCGTGGCCCTGGCCGCCATAGGGTTGCACGCGACGCAGCCACGTGCTCGCCTTGCCGTCCTTCCGCCCGGAACGGTCAAAGGGCATGATCACTCGGTAACGGCCCTGGTCGTCCAGCTCGGCATACTTGCCGCTGCCGGCCGAGTCGATCCATGCTTGAATCGTGCCGTTGATCCGTGCTTTGGGCGTCTTCACCTCGGGACGGAACTGCACATCGGCGGGGATGGCGGTGAACCGGTTGCGGTAGACGACCTGCTTTTCGCGCTCCGCCAGCTCTGTTTTCAACCCGGAAACAAACGCGGCGGTCTGGTCGCCCTCCATCTCGATGCCAATTGTCAGGAAGCGCCGATTGAGCTTGTTACGGTAATGGCCGGTCATCTCGAAGACGAACCCGGGTTGCAGCCAGGGAACCGTACTCTCGCCTTCGAAGGTCTCCTTCCGGCACCCTTGTTCCTCGGCGCGGATCTTCGCCAGACGAGTTCCCTCTTCGGGCGACAGGAAGTACTCACCATAACTGGTCAGCTCACCACGGCCGGAGGTGTCTACATCCGCCTCGCCAATCATCGGGATGGTCGGCTTCTCGTAATTGTAGTCACGCAGCACTACTTTGCTGGACACGAGACGGCGGCGGTGGGTAAACGCCTGCACGACCTCGTCGCGATGGCCGCTATCCAATCCCGAAACGGGGGAATAGACAACCTTTTTCCCCTGCGCGGCGGCTACATGAGCAACATGAGTATCTGTGAAGATCACCTTTTCACCGGCATCCGTCTGGTCGAAGTAGTAATAGATACCCTCACGTTCGCACCACCGGTTGATGAAGTTGAAGTGGCTTTCACCGTATTGACAGACATAGCTGTGGCCGGGATGCTTCTGCTGGAGACGAAAATCAAACTGGTCTGGTGTGAAGCGGACATCCTTGAGCACGTCGGTCAGCATCTGCCGGACATCTTCATGCAGAAAGATCTGGTTGTGGTGAGTGTTCTTCAGCCATTCGAGTCGCGGTGTGAGGATAGCGGTGAACAGGGAGTAGCCCTGGAAGGAGCGCAGGTACTCGGCGTCCATGACGATGCCATGCCAGGTGACATCTTCGCCGTCACGGTGCAGCACGAAACGCGCCGGTTTGTTGACCAGTTGCTCCGGGTCGGTATCGGCGTCCTTGCTGAGCAGCGTGATCTCGAACCGGTAAGGCGTGGACAGGGCGCCCCGGCCTGTGAAACGGACAACGAAATACTCCTGCCCGTTACCCGACCCCGAATAGAAACTGAATTTCTTCTCTTCCACAACACTCATGCTGGCATGATCTCCGAGTTACGCCTGTTCAATCAAGGTGCTGGCCCGTACACAATTGACTTGGCTTTCGAACGCCAGTTCGAACGTTTCCTGCTTCAAGGCCTGCGCCTTCGCCCCTTGGGCGGTGACGCTCTGGTCCATTTCCTTCACGGAATCTCGAATCATATTAGTGCTTAAGAGGCTTCCCGCCGCTTTGATTTCTTCCTGGGCTACTTTGGTGTGAAGTGTGTTGATCTCACTGATCTCACCGTTAAGAGAATCCTTGATCTCCTTGACGCTCTGCTTTGCGCCGGCCAGCAGAACACGTTCGCCGTTTACCGCGCTCTTCTGCTCGGTGATGCGGCTCTTGACGCCGGAGACATTCTGCTTCGTCGCAGCGGCTTTTTCTTCCGCCTGCTGGACCTTGGTCTTGAGCTCGTTGATTTCATTTTCCATCGCCTTAATGTGAGACTTGACACCGCCCAGTCCCAGCTTGTGCAGGCCTGCGTAGCTGGATGTGATGCCCCAGGCGCCCTTGTAACCCAACAACACGCCGATCTCGCCCTTGATGAAGATCTTCTGCTCAAAGCCAAGACAGCCCATCAGGTTGTTGATCAGGATGATCTCGTTGGACAGACCGGCGTAAATGTTCAGATTCAATCCTGCGGTGATCTTGATCCCGTCCTCGTCAACGAGGTTCCACAAGGGCGGCTCCGCGTCGCCTCCCTCCGACGAGGGCGGATCGTTGGGCGCGCCTATTCGGACAAAGGCATCCTTCGCGGGGACATGCATTTGCATCCGCTCGCTGCCCTCCTTGTCCTCGAAGTGCATCTGCGATTTGTTGCCGGTCTGGATGACGGATTTGGTCTGGTTTTCGCCCTTGACCAACGAGGCCGTGGAGGGGTTGTTCACCGCACCCAGGATAATCGGCCGGTCAGGGTCGCCGTCGGTGAAACTCAGCAGCACCTCGGTCCCCTTGTGCAAGGGGAAGTGCATGCCATGGTTCGCGCCGGTGTACGGTTGCGCCATGCGCAGGTAGCAGCTCGCCTTGCCGTCCTTGCGTCCCGACAGGTCGAAGGGCAGCACGATCTTGTAGCGCCCCTGCTCGTCCAGCTCGGCGTACTGTCCACTCGCGGCGGCGTCGATGTGCGCCTGCAGGACGCCGTCGATACGCGGCTTCGGAGTCACGCATTCTGTGCGGAACTGACGGTCGCTCTCAATAGCGGTGAAGGTGTTGCGGTAATAGGGCTGCTGCTCACGTTCGGTCAGACCTTCACGGATTCCGCTGACCAGAAACCCGGTCTGGTCGCCCGCCATCTCCAGGCGCGTGGTCAGGAACTGCCGGTTCAGCTCGTCGCGGTCGTGGTCCTGCATGGTGAAGGTGTAGCCCGGCCGGATGAAGGGGACCGAGCTTTCGCCGGTATACGTGTTTTTACGGCAATTCAACGCTTCGGCGCGGATCTTCGCCAGGCGTCCGCCTTCGTCCGGCGTCTTGTAATGCTCACCGTAGGTGATCATTTCGCCGAAGCCGTCACTGTCCACCGGCGCTTCCTGCGTCAGGTCCAGGCTGGGGGTCTCGTAGTTGTAATCCAGCAGCCTCACTGTCGAAGGCAGCAGGCGGCTTTTCCAGGCGAACCGGCTGACCACCTCGTCACGGTGGCGCGAGGCCAGGCCGGAGGGCGGAGAATAGATCACCGCCGCGCCCTGAGGCATCGCCACATGGGAGATTTTCGCGTCGGTGAACACGATCTTCTCGCCGGCGTCGGTCTGCTCAAAGAAGTAGTAGATCCCCTCCCGCTCGATCCAGCGGTGAATGAAGCTCTTGTGGCTCTCGTTGTACTGGCAGACAAACGAATAACCGGGATACTCGCCCTGCAGGCGGAAGTCGTAGTCCTGCGAGGTCAGGCCGCCGTCCTTGAGGACGTCCTCCACCATTCCCTTCACGTCCTTGTCAAGAAAGACCTGGTTGTGCCGGGTGAGACTCAGCCACCAGAAACGCGGGACCAGCGTGGCGCGGTAGAAATAGTAACGGTTGAATTTCCGTTCCAGGGAGAACTGCACCACGAGGCCGTGGTAAGGCACGTCATCACCTTCCGACCGGTGCACGGTGAACACTGCCTTCTGCTGCACTACGGCGTCCAGATCGATCTCGCCGTTTTCCGATACCAGCACCAGGTCAAACGTGTACGGTTCGGAGAAGGCTTCCTGTCCGGTGAAACTGACCACAGCGAAGGTGTCGGGGGCAAGCGTGGGGGCCTTGGATACAAACGAATACCGCATCCGGGACAGATTTTCCAGCATGGATGACTCCCGTGAATGCACGATTTAACCGGCAGGCGCGCAGAGGAGAGGTCGCGGCCGGTGAAGATCAACAGAGTATACGCTACGCAGTCGTTTCTTTTCAACGGAGGAGGGGCTTTTCGCACAAGATATTGCGAAGCTGGATGTGTTGAAATTGAGGGCGGGTAGTTGATCGCGGTTGCGGCGAAGCGGTTTCAGGGTGTATATTTGAACCAATGACCAAAATATATACACAGTCATAGTCGAGTAGCTTTAAGGTTTCGCGAGGATAACTGATGCCGAAGGCGTTCAGTGAAGAGGAGAGCAACAGGATCCGTCAGGCGTTGCTGGCGGCGGGACGTGCCCGTTTTCCGCGATACGGCGTGCGCAAGACCACGGTGGAGGAGCTGACTCAGGCGGCCGGGATCTCCAAGGGAGCGTTCTACCGTTTTTTCGAGTCCAAGGAGCTGCTCTACCTGGAGGTGCTCGAAGAGGCGGAGCAGCGCATGCGCGGCGACCTGATGGCGGCGATCAGACAGGGCGCGGGATTGAGCGTTGTGCTGGATACGCTCCTGAATGGCCTGCGGGAGGAACCGCTGTTCCGGCAGATGGTCGAGCCGGGCGAGATGGAGTACCTGGTGGGGCGGGTCGGCATGGAGCGCATGGGACAGCACGTGGAGCGCGATAACACCGAACTGACCTCCATGGTGAGGCTGCTCCAGGCGAAGGGGATGGTGCGGACCGCGCTGGACCCGGAGGTGGTGGCCGAATTGCTGCGCGCACTGGTGGCGATTCCTTTCCTGGAACCGAGGATGCAACTGGGTCGGCGCGAGGAGGTCTATGCGCTGCTGACCTCCGCGCTTCAACTGGGGCTTGGCGACGAGGTGCATCATGCTTGATGTCCGCGACCTGAAATACACCTATCCCGGCAACGCCGCCGAGACATTGCATGGCCTGCGCTTCGCCATCCCTGAAGGCGAGGTGTTCGGGTTCCTGGGGCCGTCGGGAGCGGGCAAGTCCACCACGCAGAACCTGTTGATCGGGCTGCTGAAGGGCTACACGGGCCACATCGCTTTGGACGGGAAGGAGCTGGCGGCATGGGGCGGCGATTTGTACCGCCGGGTGGGCGTCGTGTTCGAGGTCCCCAACCTGTTCGGCAAGCTCACCGCCCGCGAGAACCTCCACTTCTTCGGCAAACTCTACGGCGAGGTGGGGACTGACCCGGATGACCTCTTGACACTCGTCGGGCTGATCGAGGACGCCGACAAGCGGGTCAGCGGGTTCTCCAAGGGCATGCGGATGCGGCTCAACTACTGCCGGGCGTTTCTGCACGATCCCGACGTGCTGTTCCTCGACGAGCCCACGGCGGGCCTGGACCCGGCCAACGCCCGCATTATCCGCCGTCACATCCTCGAGCAGAAAGAGCACGGCAAGACGATCTTCCTGACCACTCACAACATGCACGACGCCGAGGAGCTGTGCGACCGGGTGGCGTTTATCGTGGAAGGACGACTGGAGACAGTCGCCTCGCCGCGTGAGCTGAAGCTGGAGCACGGCCGCCGTGTGGTGCGGGTGGAGTACCGGATCAACGGCGGCGCACAGCACCGTGACTTCGAGCTGGAGAAGCTGGCGGAGAACAGCGCCTTTCTGGAGGTTTTGCAAAGCGGCTCGGTGGAGACCATCCACACCCTGGAAGCCACGCTGGAGGACATCTTCCTGGAGGTCACCGGCAGGAGGCTGCAATGAGGCTCTGGACGGCGCTGCGTTTGGACCTGCTGTTGCAATGGCGCAACGGCTTCTACTTCATCTATGCCGGGCTGACGGTACTCTATATCATCGTGCTGCGTTTGATGCCGGTTCCGTTGCGGGTGCAGCTCTTTCCCATCGTGCTCTTCTCCGATCCGGTGATGGTGGGGTTTTATTTCGTAGGCGGGATCGTGTTGCTGGAGAAAAAGCAGCGGGTTCATGCCGGGCTCTTTACCACGCCGCTTACCCTGATCGAATACATCCTGGCGAAGACGATCAGCCTGCTGGCTCTGGCGACCTTGTCCAGTGTGTTGATCACACTGGGGGCGTGGGGGCTGGCGGTCAACTGGGCGCCGTTGCTGGGGGGCGTGATGTTGAGCAGCGCGTTGTTTACGCTCATCGGGCTGGCGGTGGTGGGCTACAGCCGCAGCCTGAACCACTACCTGATGCTGTCGGCGGGGGTGATGACGGTGACCGTGATCCCGTTGCTGCATCACTTCGGCGTGTTGCATTCCAACCTGTTTTATTTGCTGCCGACGAAAGCGTCGCTGATCCTGCTGGACAGCAGTCTGCTCTCGACTCATTGGGGGTATCAGCTCTACGGGATGGTGTTTCTGCTGCTGTGGATGCTGGGAGCGTGGTGGTGGGCGCTGCGGGTGCTGAAGACGCGGGTGGTGTATCCGCAAGGGAGACTGTCATGAAGCACACCCTCGCGCTGGCATGGCTGGATCTGCGCAACATCTACCGTGAGAGCATGCTGCTGGTGATTGCGCTGGTCCCGCTTTTCGTGACGTTGTTGGTTCGTTTCGGATTGCCGCCGTTGACAGCATGGAGCGCCGGGCAGGGGTTCGACCTGGCACCCCACACCGGCTTCATTCAAGCGTACCTGCTGCTCTTCCCGGCGATGATGCTGGGCATGGCGATGGGGTACGTGTTGCTGGATGAGCGCGATGAGCAGGTGCTCTCGTATGTCAGCGTGACACCGTTGGGTAAAAGCGGCTACCTGCGCTACCGGTTGCTGAGTCCGGTGGCGGGCGGTGTGGTGTATGCCCTGGTGTTGCCGCTGTTGCTGGGAATGGGCTGGAAGACGACGCTGGTGCTGTCGCCCGCTGCCCTGCTGGCGGGGATGCAGGCGCCGCTGTTCGTGCTGGCGATGGGAGCGTTTGCAGGCGACAAAGTGGAAGGTCTGGCGTTGGCGAAAGTGCTGAGTGTGGTGTTTCTGGCGCCGATTGTGGCGTATGTGCCGGGAGCGCCGTGGAAGTGGCTTTGCCTGGTCATTGCGCCCGCGTGGGTGACCGAATGCGCGCTGGCGGGGCTGCGAGGAGCGTGGGGAGCAACAGCTTTTTATTTCGTGGGCGGTGTGTTGGTGCTGGGGGGATGGTTGCTGGTGTTGGCGAGGCGCTTCATCCGGAGGATGGGGTAGGAAAACGGGGGATCGGTCCACGAATGCTAACCCGGATACTTCACGAAAAAACCACGGCAGTGGTTCTCTGCCATAGCCCAAGGTTCGCTCCGTCCGTTTGGCGCACGCGTACTACAACCGGCCCACTCCTGAAATCTTCCGGGAGCGGGTGATGAACCAGGCGGAGGGCTACCTGTTGCGCTACGGCGAAAAATGGCGGGCGGGCAACCACGACTTGGCAAAACATGTACTGACCCAATACAACCACATTAATAAGGGGACGTTCGCGGAGTACATGGACAGCATGGCCCTCACCGAAAAGCAGATGAACAAACATGCCAAAGAGGGCACACTCTACCAGATCACCGAGGTCGCCGAGGTGCTGGATCAGCTGAAGCAGTAACAGGTCATGCACTTTTGTGACTCTCGAACGTAATACTCGGTGAATGTCATCCCCGCTTTCCAGACCGTCGCAGAATACGCAACGAGTGTCATTCCTGCGAAGGCAGGAATCCAGATAAGTAGATAAACTACAGAATGTTAACCATGAACACAAAGCGGTGAATACTACTCTGGTGCTGGATTGCTAAGATCTTGTATTCTTGCATCTTGCCTGGATTCCCGCCTGCGCGGAAATGGAAATGAGAGTCGTTCCTATTGTGATGCAGGCTCCAGTGTTGATTGACGCTTCGATGAACGATCGAGCCGAGCTTCATGGAACGAATACTGTATCGTCCAATGATGCCACAAGTCATTGGCTGAAAGCTAACCCTTGCAACTTGCTTAAAAACCTGCTAATTTATGAAATAGGAAGTGGCCACCTGAGAAGTGCAACACACCGTCCTTCTTTCACTGCCCGGAGCGATCCCGCAGCACAGGCAACGTGCGTGTTCACGCATCCCGCTGACGACACGGAGATTTGACCATGACGATGCGTTCCCTTTCCGCCGGCTTGATGATTGCCGTTTTCGGCCTGTTGTTCATCACTCTTTTCGCTGCGCCGGCATCTGCCCAGATGTTGCTCAACGAGAACTTTGAGCAGGATCCCGACGACTGGCCCTGGGCCACCGGCGAGGATAACGGCTGGCAATGTGTCCCCTGGCCGCCCACCGCGCCAGACTACACCTGGGCCGTAGAAGAATCCACCGTGTATCATTATGGTCACGAGGGATGGTATCGTTCCCTGTTCTGCAGTGGACTTCCCAATGACCTCAATCCCGGGGTTGATGACTACCCGCCCGACCAGGAGGCCTGGGCGATCTGGGGGCCGTTCAGCTCCACCGACGATATGGTCACGGTCCTCGGCAACTTCTACGTCTGGGCGGATACCGAACCCTGGGACGAGGGCGAGGGCGATAATTTCTACATGCTCGCCGCGGTCGATCCCGATCAGGCGGTCATGGAAGAGTGGGACATCGCCTTCGACATGGGGACAGAAGAAGGTTTCTTACAGAGCGCATGGACCTCCATCGAGTTCGACCTGACAGACATGTGGGACTGGGACGGCAACCCGGTGAGCCTGCTGCCGGAGGGCGGGGGCGCCGTAGACAATATTTACATCGCCTTCGTCTTCATTTCCGATGAAGACGATAACACCGGGCATGGTGTTTTCATCGACGATATCTATGTCGGCGGGTATGATGGTGAATTTGATTACGAAATGGAGGCTGGGAACTATTTCAGCCTTGAGGATACAACGTATCATCCAATTCACCACATCAGCGCAGGCGACGAGATCTATGTAAAAGCGACATTCCGCGCCTTCGGGTACGAGAACCAGACGGAGGCGTCGCATGTACTTTATATCAATGACGATGTTCTCGATCCTGAATCGGAGTATGTGGCGGTGGACACCCTGACCGACGTTTGGGAGGCCAATCCCTTCACGGGCAAACAGCATCAGGAGGTGTTCGAGCTGCCGATTACCTTCGCCGATACCGGGTATGCGGGCGTAAAAGTTCTCCTCGACGCCACCGAAGCGCAGGAGGAATCGGACGAGTCAAATAATGTGTGGGTGGATACAGTCTACATCCTGCCGCCGCAGACCCCGCCGGAGATGATCTGGCACGATCTCATCGGCACGGATGAAGAAGAAGGCGTGGTTTACGTGGACATCTCCGAAACGTCCGTCCTCACCATCGACTACACTGCGCTGAATTCGCCGGTGACAGAAAACGCCACGATTTCCTTTGCTTACGGGACCGAGCAGGATTCCAACGGGATCTTCATCCCCAGCTTATCTGCGTTGCCCATCGACAACGAACGCCACCAGGCGGAGTGGGATATTTCTCTGCTGGAAGAAGATCAAGCGTACTACCTGTTCGCCTACCTGGCCGACTTGTATTATCCGGGGGTGTTCAGTTACGCCGACCAGCAGGTGATGAAGATCCTGCCGGTGGGGGAACGTGAAAAGGCTGGTTTACCGAAGAAATTTGAGATCGCTTCGGCCTACCCGAACCCGTTTAACCCCACGGTGGAGCTCGCCTTTGCCATGCCGCAGGCGGGGGAGATCGAGCTGAACTGGTACTCCCTGGATGGCCGACTGGTGCAGCTACAGGTGAGGACGGTCAGCTCGGGCTATCCGGTGGTGAGCTGGACTCCGATGGGTCTCGCGAGCGGGATGTATGTGGTGAAAGCGGTTTCCCCGTTTGGATCGGCAAGCACTCGAGTATTATACTTGAAATAGTGTTGATTGGGAAACCAGGGGGAACGATGCGAACCTCACGCATGAATCAAGCTGGATGCCATCTGCGTAAGCAGTGCGCTCTATTGTTCTTGCTTTTTCTGCTTGTGCCGGTGCTGCTGGTTGTGGGCTGTGATGAAGGGCCGACGGTAAACAGCATCGCCGACGATCCCAGCGGGCAGGACACCACCGGCGGGGGCGACGACGGAGGAGGCGACGACGGAGGGGGCGATACCGGCCCCACAACCGGGACCATCTGGAGCGGGACTCAAACCGGTGCCTGGCAGACGGGGCCGTCCATCAACGGCGCCAATGCCACGTTCTCCGGCAACTTGGACGACCTCTATTTCACCACTCCCTTCAGTGTCCAGGGGGTCGATATCGCCAGGTTCGAGGCCACGGTCACCCTGGAAGGCACGGCGGAAACCCCCCGAATGACAATCGCTTTGCTGCTCTATGGCTCTTCCTTCGGAGGTCAGAGCTGGCTTCAATACGATTCCTGGGCGGTGGATCTGGCCCCCGAAGCGTTGTCCGTGCAAGTCTTCGACGGCCCCATGACGTTTCAGGATGCCGAGGTGGATTCCATCAAGCTGAAGTTCCTGGTCTTCAATGAAAATCAGCCGGTCCACATGGACTCCCCGAAAGTCGTGGCTGAATAAAACATACATTCTGCGCTAAGAATTCTCAGGTACACTGGCGCCCATGACCTGGACAAACCTGCATACCCATAGCTGGTTCAGCGACGGCTCCTCCCCGCCGGAGGAGTATGTGGCCGTCGCGCTGGAACAAGGCCTGCCCGGCCTGGGTTTCAGCGACCATGCGCCGCTGCCGTTTCCAACCGACTGGTCCATGCCCTTATCCCGGATGGCTTCCTACGCATTGCATCTCGAGGATTTGCAGGAGCAGCATATCGGCGCCCCGGCCATCTTCAAAGGGCTGGAAATTGACTTCATCCCGGGCGTCGCATCCCCTCGCCACCCCCGCTGGGATGTGTTCGGCCTGGATTATCGAATCGGCTCGGTCCACTACGCCGGGGAGTTTGACGACGGGAGCCTGTGGACCATCGACGGCGACGACGAGGAGTTCGAGCGCGGGGTGGACGACATCTTCGACGGCTCCATCCCCGATGCGGTCTGTAGCTATTATGCACTGGTGCGCGAAATGGTGCGCGGCCACTGCCCGGACATCATCGCCCACCTGGATGTGATCAAGAAGAACAACACCGACGAGATCTACTTCCGGGAAACCGACAACTGGTACCGGAAAGAAATTGAGGCGACGCTGGAAGTGATCGCCCGCGCCGAGGCGATTGTCGAGGTGAACCTGGGCGGGTTGATCCGGAAACGCTCCACCGCGTTGTATCCCAGCCGCTGGATCCTGGAACGCATGCACACGCGCGGGATTCCCGTCACCATCAGCTCCGACGCTCACCAGCCGCAGCAGATCGTCCAGCAGTTCGACGAAGCAGCGAAAGTGCTGCTCGAGATCGGTTTCAGTGAGATCGTGGAGCTGACGCCTGTGGGCTGGCGCAAACGGCCGCTGGAGACGGTGCTGGTGTAGGTGTTGTGAAGTGAAAAAAGTGAAAAAAGTGAAAAAAGTGACCGCCAGTAGAACATAAACCTCTGTATGGGAGAAAAACGGGACTGTTACCTTTTCAAACCGCGCTGCCGCTGAACATTCTCGCTTCTCTATCCGAAAAGGTAACTGTACCAGTTTTTCCCGGGCTGCATACCGGCTATTACATCGCCATTCCATCAGAAAATTGGTATAGCTACCTTTTCCGCTCTATAGGGTTTCTTGCAAAGAATCGAACATACTAAGATTCTTAAGTGCTTGTTTATTCTGGATTCCTGCTTTCGCAGGAATGACATCATGGGACATTTCATTCGAGAAACACTCTAAACCTCTGTATGGGAGAAAAACGGGACTGTTACCTTTTCAAACCGCGCTGCCGCTGAACATTCTCGCTTCTCTATCCGAAAAGGTAACTGTACCAGTTTTTCCCGGGCTGCATACCGGCTATTACATCGCCATTCCATCAGAAAATTGGTATAGCTACCTTTTCCGCTCTATAGGGTTTCTTGCAAAGAATCGAACATACTAAGATTCTTAAGTGCTTGTTTATTCTGGATT
>CAZYOC010000046.1:0-20504 GCA_964648415.1 uncultured bacterium
CCGTCGTCCATCCTTCGTGCGATGGCCGCATAAACCGCTTTTTCAGAACCGACTAGCTAACACTCTGTAGTATATAAACATATCTGGATTCCTGCTTCCGCAGGAATGACACTCGTTAAACAGTCATACTCTGATACAGTACACTACGCCAGCACCAGGAAGTACGTCAGCCCAACCAGCCCGACGATCAACGTATAAATGCTGAAGCCGTACAGTCTCCCCTTTCGCAATACAGCCATCAGGATGCCGATAGCCACATACCCGCTGAGCATGGAGGCCAATACGCCCGACCCCATCACCAGCCATTGCCGGCTCGTTATTTCGCCCAGGTCGGGGATTTGCAATACAGCCGCGCCGAGGATGGCGGGGATGGCGAGGAAGAAGCTGAAACGGGCGGCGCTGTCACGGTCCACGCCCATCATCAGCCCGCCGGCGATCGTTGAGCCGCTACGGCTGATGCCCGGAAGAATGGCCAACGCCTGGAAGCACCCGATCACAATTGCATCCAGCCATCGCAGTTGCAACAAGGCCCGCTCGCTTTTCTGCAACTTCTCCGAGAGAAACAACAGCAGGCTGGTCATCAGCAGACCGCCGGAAGCGAATGCCGGAGAAACAAACAGCGCTTCGATGGTATCTTTGAGACCAAGCCCGATGATCACCGCCGGAACCGTCCCGATAGCGATCAGCCAGACAACCATTCTCAGCGGACCGCCCTTGACAAAGCCGGCAATTATGCTGGCCAGGTCACGCCGGAAATAGACGAACACCGCGAACAGTGTCCCCAGGTGTACCGCCACATCGAATACGAGGCTCTCTTCCGCCAATCCAAGGATATGGTGCATCAGCACAAGATGACCCGAAGAGGAAATGGGCAGAAATTCGGTCAATCCCTGCACCAGACCCAGCACAATCGCCTGCCAGAACGCCATTCAGTTTTCTCCGATCACTGCTTGTGGATCGTTTCACGCGGATTGGGTTGTTGTATGGGCTTTGCCCCGGGCAGATATCGTTCAAAGCACGTGGAACGCTCTGCTGGTGGTCCATTGCACTGCTAATTCTTGTTTTTCCGCCGAGACTTGTAGTATTCCCGGATTTGCCTGGATTGGGGTTTCGTTTCCAGGCGTATACGCCGCAATTCAGTGTCCTCTTCCCGGACGAACCCGTCCTGTACCGTCAACAGCCACATGCCAACCCCGATATGCCGCTTCGGGTCGAAGATCTGGCGGCCTGACGCCAGGGAAAGCCGTTTCAGGTTGTCCATAATCTCGGTAATTTCCTGCGGGCCGATGACCCCCTGCCGGACCGGCGCAAGCAACACCCGCGCCGCATCGAAACCACGCACCTGCCACGCGGTCGGGCCGGGAATCGAGTGATCTCCCAGCCACTTGCGCAAGTATTCCAATTGCGAATTATCATCCTTCAGGTAATAGCTCCCGGGCAGGATCATGCCCTGGACATAATCGCGATGACGGTACAGTTCGCTTTCGTTGTACCAGGCCGAATTGCCGATCCACTGGGTGTGCAGGTTGTAAAAGGCGAGCTGCGGGGCGACCAGTTCCATGCTGCCGCCCTCGATCGGGCAGTACATGGCGTCGATGCTGGACAACTCGATATCCGCCGGATCATCGATATCCAACTCCTCCATGATGGACTTGCGCCATTTCTCCCAGCCCTGTTCAACCATCATGCTGTCAAATTCATAATTCTCCACCGTATCCGCTCGAGCCTGGAGGAAATCTCGATATTCGCAGCGAAACGCCGCATCCCGGAGGCGGAGAAACTGCTTTCGCAGGTTGACCCCTTCTTCGGGGAAGTACCACTCTTCCGCCAGGATCTCAATGCTGTCCCGCCGTGCCAGGACATCGGTGAAGCCCGCCACGTTTTCCTTGCACTGCGAAGTGGCGGGGGCGATAATGACAAAACGCCGCAGGTTCAGCGAATCCGCAGCATACAGGGCGGCAATTTCACCTTCGCGGTACCAGTCGGCCTCGACCTGGACGGTCGAATGTCCCAGCGTGTGGAATCCGGGACGTCGCATGCCGGGGATCATCACCGGCACACCCGCCGCAGTCGCCTCCACCGCCGCCGCGATGACTGTCTCATACTCCCCGCCAAGGACAATTCCCCAGGCGCCCGAATCTCGGATAAGGCTGCGGGTTTGTAAAACCGCGTCCACGGGTTCTTCCCGATGGCTTCGCACTTGGAAGCTCGCAGGCGCGATGTCGCCCGTGTTGTATGCAGCCACCGCAGCCTCTATCCCCCGCACCATCGCCAGGCTGGTGCTGTCCTGATCATCCATCCCGGGAACGACGATCCCGAGAACCGGATTCTTGCTTCGCTCGCTAAAATAACGGCTCAAATAATCCTGAGTGGCGTCGGCTTCCGCCACATCTCGAAGCAAATAAGCTTTGTAATGGGCCGGGCCTTCCGCAAGTTCGGACAGGCGCTCTTCCGCCTCGTTCTCCAGGTCCGCATCCGGGTTGTGATCCAGGCAGTTCACCAATGCCCGCGCCGCTTCAAAGTGTTCGCCCAGGGATTGGTATGCGGTGGCAAGGAGATAATACGCTTGAGCATCCAACGGGCTGTCGGGATAGACGCGGAGGATCCGGCGCGCCCGGTCGGCGGCTCGCATCCCGAAACCGAGCTTCACCTCCGCACGCCCCGCCAATACCTCCGCGGAAGCTGCAAAGGTGCTGGCTGGATTGCGGTCGAGGTACTCCTGGGCTATATCAAGAGCATCAGCATAATTACCCCGGTTGAATTCACCCAACGCCTGAACCAATTCCGGCGGTGTGGATTGCGCCGCTGAAACAAAGCTCACCGCCAGAAACGTACAAACAACCATCCAGCCCGCAGTCAGTAGCGTTTCTTTGCTCAACCTCATTCCCACTCCACTGTTGCCGGGGGTTTGCTGCTGACATCATACACCACCCGGTTCACCCCCCTCACTTCGTTGATGATCCGTGTCGACACCCGTCCCAGCAGGTCATGCGGCAACGGGCTGTAGTCGGCGGTCATGAAATCCCAGGTGTCCACCGAACGCAGCGCGATGACATGCTCGTACGTCCTCGCATCCCCCATCACGCCCACGCTTTTAACCGGCAGCAGCACCGCCAGCGCCTGGCTCACCTTGTCGTACCAGCCGCTTTCGCGTAGTTCGCCGATAAAAATATGATCCGCCTGGCGCAGGATTTCCAGCCGCTCTGCCGTCACCTCACCCAGGATCCGCACAGCCAGTCCCGGTCCGGGGAACGGATGCCTCGATACGATCCCTTCGGGCACACCCAGGTTCCGGCCCAGGTCGCGCACTTCATCTTTGAACAGCTCCCTGAGCGGCTCTACCAGCGCCATGTTCATCTTTTCCGGCAACCCGCCCACGTTGTGGTGGGACTTAATCGTCACCGAGGGGCCACGGAAACTGACGCTCTCGATGACATCCGGGTACAGTGTGCCCTGAGCCAGAAAGGTGCTGTTCTCGTAGTGTTTCGCAGCGTCCTCGAACACCTCGATGAAGGTATGGCCGATACGCTTGCGCTTCTCCTCGGGATCGCCGACATCCTTGAGCACGTTCAGGAAGCGGTCCGTGGCGTCGACAACCTCCAGCCGCACACCGAGCTGCTCCCGTAGCGCTATCTCGACTTCGTCACGTTCGCCCTGCCGCAGCAGGCCATTGTCCACGAAAATCGCCACAAAGCGTTCGCCCAGCGCTCGAGCCATCAGCGCGGCCATCACGCTGCTGTCCACTCCCCCGCTCACACCGCCGATCACCAGGTTGTCGCCTACCTGGTTGCGGATGCGTTCGACGGTCCATTCTTCAAACGCGCTCATCGTCCAGCCGGTCCTCGCCCGGCAGATGTCGAACAGGAAATGACGCAGCATCGCCTGACCGTCGGGCGTGTGGCGTACCTCCGGGTGGAACTGGACGCCGTACAGCTTTTTCGAACGGTTCGCCATGGCGGCGATGGTGCAGGTGTCGCTTCGGGCGATCACGGAAAACCCTTTGGGCGGTTTCTCCACTTGGACGCCGTGGCTCATCCAGGTCTGTATCTCACCCGTCAGCCCGGCGAGAGGAGTCTCCGCGGACACCAGGATCTCGACGGGACGGCGGCCATATTCACGGCTCTCCGAATCCTTCACCTCCCCGCCCAGCAGATGACCCATCAGCTGCATGCCGTAGCAGATCCCCAACACCGGCAGGCCCAGCTCGAATACCCTGGAATCGTAAGAGGGCGCATCCTCCTCGAACACACTGGCCGGCCCGCCCGACAGGATGATCCCGGCGGGATTCAGCGCGAGCACCGGCTCAAGTCCCCGGGTACAGGAGAAGATCTCGGCATAGACTCCCTCCTCACGGATGCGGCGTGCGATCAACTGGGTATACTGCGACCCGAAATCCACTACCGCGACGGCGTCGTAGTCACGCTGCATCCTACTCCCTCCAGTTCTGCTCCCAGCCGCTGTCACGCAGCAATGTAAGCGTCTTCTCCGCCGTCATGTCCACTTTCAGCGGCGTCACCGTCACCCAGCCCTCCTGGACCATCTCGTCGTCCCCGTCGGGCACCGGTTCAAAGGTATGGACCACGCCGCCCATCCACCAGTAGTCACGGTCGCGAACATCTTTCCGGCGGTCGAACACCTCACGGAAACTGGTGCGGGCCACGCGCGTCACCTTCAACCCCTTGAGGTCATCCGGCGGCATCGCGGGAATGTTGACACTCAACAGCTCGTAGCGTCCTAATGTGGATTTTTCCAGCAGCGACAATACTTCCCGCGCAGCCTTCATACTACCCCGGAAATCCCGGGAATCATACGCCGCCAGCGATACCGCCACGGAAGGAATCCCCAGCATGGCGCCCTCGATCGCACCCGCCACCGTGCCCGAATAGTTGGCGTTCAATCCCACGTTGGAGCCGATGTTGATGCCGCTGAACACGTAATCCGGCTGCTCTTTCAACAACTCGCCCACCCCGATCTTGACACAGTCCGCCGGGGTGCCGTCCACATGCCACCCCACCAGGCCGTTCTCCTCGATCCGGTTGGCGCGCAAGGGTCGGGTCAACGTGATCGCCAGGGAGATGGCGCTCATCTCCGAACTGGGCGCAACAACCGTTACTTCTGCTACTTCACTCAGCGCATCGTAAAGCGCCTTGATTCCCGGACTCCGGAAACCGTCATCGTTGGTTAAAAGAATCTTCATGTATCGCTTTCACGTCTTGGGTTGCCAGTGGATCGTTTCACCTGAACTGAGTGATTCGATAGGATTTGCCCGGGCAGCTTGATGTGAGACACCTGGATACATATTCGACATTGCAATGAACGAATCCCTATCCTCTTTCATTCTCTTTCAGTCGCTGCCTGGGACAGTTGTCGTCCATAGTACGTGAAACGGTCCACTACTCCATGTTCATCGCCATGAACACCTTGATCGCTTCCGAGATTTGTTCGGCCACCTGCTGGCGAAACTCAGGCGTGGTGAGAAGGTTCTCTTCCCGCACATTGGAGATAAACGCCGTTTCCACCAGCACAGCCGGCATGGAGGCGCCGATCAGAACGTAGAATCCCGCCTGGTCCACGCCGCGATTATGAACCTTGCCGCTTGACGACAGCTTGTCTTGAATCATGGAAGCAAACACCTCCGACTCCTTGACGAACTGCGCCTGCGCCATCGCCAGCAGAATGTAATTCTCTTCCGTCAGGTCCACATACCCTTCCTGGGACTCCTCATATTTAATCACGCTGTTCTCTTTCATCGCCACTTTCATGGCGCGTTCGGTACGAGCCGGCGCCAGGAAATAGGTCTCGCTGCCATGTGCGGCGCGGCTGCGGGCGGCGTTGCAATGCAGGCTGACAAACAACTTGCCGCCGCTGTTGTTCGCAATCCGGGTCCGTTCATGGAGAGGCACAAAGGTGTCGTCATCGCGAGTCATCACCACCTTCACCCCCAGCTTCTTCGTCAGAAAGTCCCGCAACCGCAGGCCGATATCCAGGACAATGTCTTTCTCGTAGACGTTGTTCGGGCCGATGGCGCCGGGATCCTTGCCGCCGTGACCGGGATCAATGACGATAACATCAATCTCCCATTCGCGCCGCGCCTGCTCAAGCTCTTCGTACACGGTTCGCTCGTCGTACGCCAGCGGATCATCCGATTCGTCAAGCGGCGATAATTCCAGCTCAAACACATTCCCTCGGTCCGGCCCTTGCAGCTTGACGCCCCCCAGTGGGAAGGCGGTCTGGATCATCACTCCCCGACCCGCCAGGTTCCAGGTCACGTCTGCGGGAAGGCTGTCCTCGAGTGTCACCGTGGTGTGTTGCGGCGCCAGGCGAGCCGCATCGAACCGCAGACCAACCGTGGTGGAATCCAGCAGTTGCACCTCGGCTTCCAGCGGTTTTGTGGCTACCACGCGAAAAACCACCGTCCCCTCTTCACCGGTTCGCCCGGCTATGGACAATAGATCGGTCGGAGGCGGTTGATAGAGCACCCTGCGCAACCCCGGCTGAAGGGTCACTGTTCCGGGCGCATGATCTCGCAACAGCTCCAACACGAATGGCTGCGCGACCCACACATTCTCCTCAGTAAATTCCACTGGAACCGGAAGATGGAGGGTTTTTGATCCCACTTTGACAAACGTCCCATACGCAACCACCACGACCGGGGTCTCGGGAAAGAAGAATACCTGTTCGCCGTCAATATCGACCTGGTGGTGGATGTCCAGGAGATCGGCTACGGCCAACAGGTCCATCAGGGCGATTTCGCCGTGTGGCCGTGTCGGCAAGGTAACCGGCGCTACTCCCTGCCGGTGCAACGTCCAGGCCGAGACCGGCGCTACAGCGCCGTAACTCAAGACGCAAACAAGCGTCGCTGCAAGTATCAGGTGTCTTTTTCCCATGGTGGACGTGAGCCGGTTCTGGTGGATTCCCTGCGGCAAAAAGTAGGGGTCAATGCTACGCCATGCAAGCATTATACAAAGAACACCCCGTCCGGACCTCAGAGCGAGTATCCGACGGGGTGCTCGACAGCTTCTTTCTGTGGCTTACACCCAGCCGCGATCTTTGCAGGCCTGGGCGACACGGTTCACCGAGATCACATACGCCGCGTCACGCATGTACAGCTTCTTGCGGCGCGCCATTTCGCTGACCGACAGGAACGCCGACGTCATCTTGACATCCAGCTTGCCCAGAACTTCGTCCTTCTCCCAGAAGTAGTTCTGGTTGCTCTGCACCTGCTCGAAGTAGGAACAGGTCACGCCGCCGGCATTGGCGAGGAAGTCCGGGATCATGAAGATGCCGCGCTTTTCGATCACCGCGTCCGCTTCCGGAGTCGTGGGGCCGTTGGCGCCTTCCGCGATCACTTTCACCCGTTCATGGATCTTCTCGACATTCTCAGCGGTTACCTGGTTTTCCAGCGCCGCCGGAATCAACACATCCACTTCCTGCTCGATCCAGGCGTCTCCGGGCAGGATCTCGTAGCCCATGTCCTGCGCCTTGGCGGCGTCGATCCCGCCGAAACGGTCGGTGATGCCCAGCAGCGCATCAATGTCGATCCCGTCCTTCTTCAGCACGGTATACGATGTCTGGTCTTTCTGATCCCAGTAGGACACGCAGCGCACCGTACCGCCGAGCTGGTTGTACAGGCGGATGGCGTACTGGGCGACGTTGCCGAAGCCCTGCACCGCGGCGACGGTGTCGCTGGCGCGGATGTTCAGCTCGCGGAGCGCCTCACGCAGCGTAAAGACTACACCAAACCCGGTGGCCTCGGTACGGCCCAGCGAACCGCCCATACCCACCGGCTTGCCGGTAATGAAGCCCGGGAACTTGGCGCCCAGGATGTGCTCGTATTCGTCGAGCATCCACAGCATGTGCTGCGCGTTGGTCATGACATCCGGCGCGGGCACATCGGACAACGGACCGACATTCTTGGAGATCTGACGCACCCAGCCACGGCAGATCGCTTCCTGCTCGCGCAAGGACAGGTTGTGCGGGTCACAGATTACGCCGCCCTTGCTGCCGCCCAGCGGAATGTCCACCACGGCGGTCTTCCAGGTCATCCACATGGACAGCGCGCGCACCGTGTCCACAGTCTCCTGCGGGTGGAATCGGATGCCGCCCTTGCCCGGCCCGCGAGCGTCGTTGTGCTGCACACGAAAGCCGCGATACACCTGGAAACTGCCGTCGTCCATATGTACCGGAATGCTGAAATGATACTCGCGCATGGGATGCCGCAGCATCTCACGTGTACCGGCGTCCAGTTCCAGAATCTCAGCGACATTGTCAAACTGCTTTTGCGCCATCGCAAAGGCGTTGAAGGCTTTATCCGCCATGAGGCACCCCCTATGATCTTGTGCGCCACGTTGTTGTAGCGGGCGCGTGCTCGTGCAAAAAATGGTAAAGAAGGCTAAAGGATTCGCCCCAACCCCGGGGGATCCCTTAGCCTCACGCAGGAAGAATATACAACATGCAACCCCTTTTCGCGAGAGGCACGAGGAGGAATTCACCTCGCCTAACTTGCGACCCTGCAATGAGTTACTCCTCAGCTTGTTCGAGATGGTGCAAAGTCTCCAGCCGCTTGGGTCTTCGCTTTCCACCTGAACGCGGAACCTACCAGTCCGTCTGATATCCGAATGTTATACAGACTGTTGCACAATAGGAACCGATCTCATTCCAGCCTTCGCTGGAATGAGAGACGTCAGAATTCGTGCAACAGGCCCTATAGTGATTCTCGAATGAAATGTCCCATGATGTCGTCATCCCCCACCCCTGTTTCCTGCGCATCGAGGCGGCAGCCCCACTGCTCTTGTAACCTCTCGAGCGGCTCTGTATTTTCAAAGTTTCGTGGAGGTTTGTCACCTTCATGGGTAACTTCATGCACAAACACACGTTAGCAAACAGCCGAACCGGCGTTAAGGACACGAGATGAGCAACGAGGACCGTTACCCGTTTTCCGAAGTCGAGCCCAAGTGGCAGCAAACCTGGCGCGAACAAGGCGTTCACAAGGTCGATCTGGACCAGCCCGGGGACCAAAAGATGTACGTCCTGGTCATGTTCTCCTACCCCTCCAGCAGCAAGCTGCACATCGGGCACTGGTGGAACTATGGTCCCACCGACACCTTCGCACGCTTCAAGCGGATGCAGGGCTGCCAGGTGTTCGAGCCCATGGGATTCGACTCCTTCGGCCTGCCGGCGGAAAACTACGCCATCAAGGTCGGGACGCATCCCCGGGAGGTCACTGAGTCCTCCATCGCCTCCATCCAGGAGCAGCTCTACGCCATCGGCGCGATGTACGACTGGGACCACAGTGTCATCACCAGCCGGCCGGACTATTACAAGTGGACGCAATGGCTGTTCCTGCAACTGCTCAAGCACAAGCTGGCGTACCGGAAAGACGGCATGGTGAACTGGTGTACGTCCTGCCAGACGGTATTGGCCAACGAGCAGGTGCAGGCCGACGGTTCCTGCGAACGCTGCGGACGGGTAGTCGTTCAAAAGAAAATGCGGCAATGGTACTTCAAGATTACCGAATACGCGGACAAGCTGCTCGACGGCCTGGGTGAAATCGACTGGCCGGAATCCACGGTGAAGCGTCAGCAGAACTGGATCGGCCGCAGCGAAGGCGCGAGCATCCGCTTCGCCCTCGACTCAAACCCGGAAGAAGCTCTTGAGGTTTTCACCACTCGTCCGGACACAATCTTCGGCGTCACCTGGCTGGTGATCGCCCCGGAGCATCCCCTGGCAGCCGAACTGAGCACGCCGGAGCACAAGGCCCGGGTCGATGAATACGTGGAGCAGGCCATGCGCGCCACCGACGTGGAGCGTACCGCCACCACACGCGAGAAAACCGGCGTATTCACCGGCTCGTTTGTACGCCATCCCTTCACAGATGAAAAGATCCCGGTCTGGGTAGCCGATTACGTGTTGGGCAGTTACGGCTCCGGCGCGGTGATGGCGGTGCCGGCGCACGACCAGCGCGACTTTGAGTTCGCCGTGAAACACGGGCTGCCCATGCAGGTCGTGATCCGTCCCGCAAAAGAGATGCTCGAAGCCGAGGAGATGAGAGAGGCCTACACCGAACCGGGGTTGATGGTCAATTCCAACCAGTTCAACGGGTTACACAGCAAAGATGCGATCAAGGTGATCTCGGAGAAGCTGGCGGCTCGTAATCAGGGCGGCCCGGCGGTAACGTACCGGATGCGAGACTGGTCGGTCAGCCGCCAGCGCTACTGGGGCGCGCCCATCCCGGTGATTCATTGCGACAAGTGCGGCGTGGTTCCCGTACCGGAAGAAGATCTGCCGGTCGAACTGCCCGACGACGTGAAGGATTTCCGTCCCAAGGGCGCGTCGCCGTTGGGAGCGGTCGAGGACTGGATGAGCGTACCGTGCCCCGAATGCGACGGCCCGGCGCGACGAGATCCCGACACCATGGATACCTACGTCTGCTCCTCCTTCTACCACCTGCGCTATCTCGCCTCCGATAAGACGGACAAGGCGTTTGACGAGCAGCGCCTGAAAGACTGGATGCCGATCGATGTTTACGTGGGCGGTTCCGACCACGCCACCGGACACCTGATCTACTTCCGCTTCATCACCCGTTTCCTGCACGACATCGGCATCAGCCCGGTCCAGGAGCCGGCGAAAAAGCTGATTCACCAGGGCGTGATCAAGCACGGCGGCATCAAGATGTCCAAGTCCAAGGGGAATGTGGTCAACCCGGACGAGTTCGTGTCGAAATACGGCTCCGACGTGTTCCGCATGTACCTGATGTTCATGGGCGATTACCGCGAGGGCGGCGACTGGTCCGATGAGGGCATTACCGGCATCGACCGCTTCATCAACCGGATCTGGCGTCTGGTGACCCATTTCGCGGATGGAGAGCTGGATACGACTCCGCCGACTCGCGAGGAGACCTCGAAGCAGCTCTACCGCACGTTGCATCATACTATCAAATCCGTTGGCGAGGATCTGGAAGGCTTCGCCTTCAACACCGCCATCAGCCGCATGATGGAATTGGTCAACAAGATTTACCATTGGGTGGGCGGCGACCTTCAGGAAACGAGAGTGGATGCCGATGCTGGTAAGAGGGTGGTGAGCACGTTGATCTTGATCCTGGCTCCGTTCGCCCCGCACTTTGCGGAGGAGGCATGGCATCGTCTGGGCGGCGAGGGCAGCGTGTTTGACGCCTCCTGGCCCGCCTTTGAAGAGAGTGCGCTGCAGCAGAAAACAGTGACGGTAATCATCCAGATAAACGGGAAAGTGCGTGACCGGATCGAGGCTCCGGCGGACACTGAAAAAGAACGTTTACAAGAACTCGCCATGGCGTCGGATAAAGTACAGTCCTATCTTTCGGATGGGGAGTTGAGAAAAGCGATTGTGGTGCCCGGAAAACTGGTGAACCTGGTGATTTCGTGAGCGAATGGGAGGACGAACACCAGTCGTCCTATGAGGAGGAGGACGACGAAGAGGAGAGTCTGCCGGCATGGATGCAGGCGGACGATACTCTGCTCGGCGGAAAACTGAGCAAGAGCGCCGAGAAGATGCAGATCCCCGGCGCTCCTCCCGGCTCACAGACCGCCGCGCCTCCCCCCCCGCCGCCACCTCGTCCCAAGCCCAAACAACCGTCGCCAAAGCCCGCCCCACCACCAGAACCGGCTCCACCGGAACCGCCGCGTCCAGCACCACCTGAGCCCAAGCCGCAGCGTACCGCTCCGCGTGAACCCAGGCGCGAAGCGAGCGAATCCCTGCGTTCCGGCCCCTCCACGGAGAGCCTGAAGGCGCAAGCGACTCCGGACTACATCCCGCGCAAGAAGGAACGCCGCGACACGAAGTGGCATCTGCCGGCCTATATGGAACGCCGCAACTATGTGAATCGGCGAGACAAATCGGATGCCGCGAGACCTGCCGCCACACGGAAAGAGCGACGCAAGCGTAAACGGGAAAACGTGAAACGTGTTTATAATCTGGAAACCCGTTTTCTTCTGGACATCAGTCTCGTTCTCCTTGCCGGAGTAGCCCTGCTGAAGTACATCCCGGGCCAGTTCCTGATCCAGATCGAATGGGGCATCGGCAACCAGTTGGTTCGCGCCGGTTTTCTGGTCCTCGCGATTCTGCTGCTGGTGCTGAACCTGATCGGGCGGCGCTGGCTGCGCGGTGTTGGAAGCCTCGCCCTGGTTGTACTGCTGGGGTATGAAATATACACAACCGTGCCCTTGCAGCCGAGCGGCGCTCCCCTTCCCGAGGACCGTCGCCTGCGCGTGGCGACCTTGAACACGGCGATCACCTGGCCGGGCGCGTTCCTGCAACACTTGAAAGAAGACACCGTGGATATCGCCGCCATCGAAGAGCTCTCCGTGGCGCATGTGGATTCGGCGATTCTCCAGGCGCGCAGATTGGGATACGAGGCCGTGTTCACCACGCTGCGCGATGACGCCGGCATGGGCATTATGCTGCTGAGCCGCGGCAGAATCGACACAATTGAAACTCTCTATATCGAATCCTTTAACGATGGCTGGCGTCGGCTCCTTGTCGCGGATGTACGGGTCAATGGCGGCAAGGTGCGGGTCATGCCGGTACACCTGGAATCCAACAATCGACGGCAGTTCGGCCTGGTACGCGGCCTGATCCTCAGCTCGGCTCTGCGGATGAACCAGGCGCAGGAACTGGCCGCGGTTGTGGACACCACCACCATCCCGGTGATTGTCATGGGCGATATGAACGCCACTCCCACGGAAAAGGTGCTGCATCCTCTCCGAAATCGGCTGGAGGATTCCTGGATGACGGCGGGCTTCGGCCTGGGCGGCACCTGGACCCGGCAGAAGCCGCTCTTCCGTATCGACCAGATCCTATACCGTGGGTTCAATCGCGCTGCGGACGGCCTCATCCTGGACACCCTCGCCGCCGGCGATCACACCGCGTACCAGGTGGACCTGGAGATCCCCGGGGAACACTAGAAGCAATGCGTACGCTTTTCCATTTGAATCCCACGGTGTTTCATAGTACACTCCTCGTGACACTACACAGGAGGAGCCATGCGTATTTCGATCCGATTGACCCTCGGCCTGTTGCTTGCGGCCCTGTTCAGCGTTTCTGCGATTGCCACCCCCGGCGATGTGCTCGATCAATTCCCGACACCGACCGCACACCCGACCGGATTAACGTACGATGGTTCCACTCTTTGGATGGCGGACAGACTTACTGATTCCCTGTACGCGATCAGCCCCAAAACCGGCGAACTGCGTTTCAGTCTGCCCGCGCCCGGTTTCATCCCCCGCGGACTGGCCTGGGACGGTGAATATCTCTGGTGTGTGGACCAGCAGGAACAACGCATCCTCCAGCTCGAGCCCGGTACAGGCGAGACCATCCACAGCGTCGAGTCGCCCACGCCCTCCATTCAGGGCATTACCTGGGACGAGGGCGACCTGTGGATTGTGGATGACCGTGAGGATGCCCTTTGCCGGATATCCGCCGTTGACGGTACCGTGATCGACCGCTTCCGCGCCCCTTCGATGAAACCCACCGGGCTGGCGCGCTGGAACCAGTACCTGCTCTGCGGCGACCGGATCGAGGACCGTATTTACCTGATTGACCGCGAGCATGAGGGCGAGGTGGTGTACAGCTTTGCGGCGCCCGGTTCGCATGTGCGAGGCCTGACCGTGGTCAATAACCGGCTTTGGGCGGTTGACTACCAGGAGGATCAGCTCTATAACATCGCGATTGCAGGAGGCGATGAGTACCGTCAATTCGACGAGCATACCCTGGACCTGACCCTGATCCATGAGTATACCAATTACGGTCCTGGCGAAGTGACCGAAGCCGCCATCCACATCGCTGTGCCTCACGACATGCCGACCCAGACCCTGCTGAAAGGGCCGACGTTCAGTCCGCAGCCCGACATGATCATCGAGGACCGCTGGGGGCAGAAAGTGGCGATCTTTCAGCTCTCAACGACAGACCTGGCGACACGCACCCGTGTCACCATGCATGCGAAAGCCACACTGTATGCAGTGGAATGGTATGTTCTGCCCGACAACGTGGGCGGTCTGTCGGATATCCCACAGGATACTCGAGAACTATACCTGGTTGACGAGGACAAGTACCGCATCGAGGATCCCCGCATCCAGAATGCGGTTGCAGAAGCAATCGGCGATGAAGACAATCCCTATTGGATGATGCGCAACATCCACCGGTACATCCGGGAACGATTGCATTATGAACTGTCGGGCGGCTGGAACGTGGCGCCGAGAGTGCTTGAGCGGGGCAATGGTTCCTGCAGCGAGTACACCTTCCTGTTTATCTCGATGTGCCGGGCGGCGGGTATTCCGGCCAGGTACGTGGGATCCCTGGTCATCAGGGGTGACGAAGCTTCCACCGATGACGTATTCCACCGCTGGAGCCAGGTGTACCTGCCGAACTACGGATGGATCCACGTGGACCCACAGGGCGGCGACAAGGAATGGCCCGGCGAAGTGGCGGCCTCCATCGGAAAGCTGCCCAACCGTTTCCTGATCACGACCGAAGGCGGCGGCGCATCCGACCTGCTCGGCTGGGGGTACAACTACGATTCACACTGGCAGGCGAAAGGCCCCGTCAAGGTGCACACCGAGGTCTTCGCCGAATGGCAGCCGGCTGACTGAAATCGCGTGGTGAAGATGTCAGTTTTCAACAAAGGATTTGTAGTAGACCGGTTGCGTGTATAATAAGTGGAAACCGAGCCTGGTCGCGTTCTTTCCGGCCTGGCTTCCCGGTACGGTCAGCAGTGCGGCGTAGTGTGCACCTTCTTTCTTCGCAACCTTCATGCGATGCTTCAACAAGCTGGTGTGAATGCCTTTGTTGCGATAGGGCCGCAAGGTGGAGGCCGCGTACATCATGGCGAATTCATCAATCAGATTCATGGAAGCCGCGCCCACATCCACACCACCCTGTTGAGCGAGGAAACACTGCATCCCTTCGATCTCGGCGGAATTACGATGGGTCAACGGGTCCGACTGGTGAGTCAACAGGAAGTCTTCGAAGCCCTGGGCCATTATCACCGCCCAGTTGTCGACGGAACTCGAGCCAACCTGCTTTAACGTGAACCGGTCCTCCGGATAAGGTATAGAGGGAACGGGCTCTCGCAGGTCTGATGCCATAACCTGAATCCAATACGCCAGGTTCCAGTTGTTGGCGATCAGTTCGTTGGAGAGGGAGACAGGTGCAAACGGGTTCATGGTGATTTCGCACAGCGCTCGCTGGTCCCGAAGCAACTCTTCCAGAGCTGCAATCATACCTTCGCGCCATGGTTCAAGCACACCTAACCCGGTAATACGACTTACTCCAGAATCGGCAGGTCGTATCAGGCAGGCCGCCCCATTAAACGTTGTGATCGGTTCGCCAGACACGCGCTGTTGCTTGTTGCGATTGGCAACCAGCCTTCCGATCATTTTCGCGGTGACGCGCTCTACCTCCTTTACGAACAGATTATCTACACTAACCATATGAGTCTCCTCTTGAAGATAGCACGTAATAGGTTACTCTCAGTGCTTCACGCTGAATCTGAATGACAATATACTAAGCAAAATGCCTATTTACAAATCTGAAATTGCGCGTGCGAGAGAATCAGCGCACTGCATTGAACGCGAACGTGGGGCGCGAAGAGGATCCTGGAAGTTGGATCAATGGGTTGCTCCAGCTTGCATTGACACGGAAAGCGGTGTTACAATGCTGGTTGCTTGGCGAGACCTTTAACGGCAGTCACAGAAATACAGGCAGGAGAAACACCATGCGGTTGATTACCAGGTTGGATTTCGACGGGTTGGTGTGTGCTGCGATGCTCTACAAGATGGAACGCATCGAGGAATTGCAGTTCGCCAATCCGCAGGACATTGAGGCGGGACGTGTCGATATGGATTCCGGGCTGGGTGACGCTATTGCGCATCTGCCCTTCCATCCTTATGTCCGCTTGTGGTTCCATCACCACGACTACGAGAACATTCCGGCTGTCCAGCTCGAAAACGTACGCGGCAAGTGGGGCCCCGCGCCCAGCACCGCCCAGCTCGTCTACGAGTTCTACAACTCACCGGAGCTCGAATCGTATAAGCCGCTGGTCGATGTCGCCAACAAGATCGGCACGGTCAGCCTGGCCGAAGAGGACATCATCAATCCCTCAGGCTGGATGCTCGTCAATTATGTCCTCGACCCCCGTTTCCCGCAGGCCCACGACACGGGCGTCGAAGTCCTGCAGGGCATGCGCCTCGGCAAATCTCCCGAGGAGATTCTGACCAGCGACCATGTCAAGAGTCGTGTGGATCGCTACTTCCAGGACGAGGAACGCTTCAAGCAGGAACTGACCGCGCACACCACCATGGACGGCAATGTTATCTTTACGGATTTCCGTGAATACGACGACCCGCCGCGTGGCAACCGCTTCCTCCCGTTCCTGAAGTATCCGGACGGCAACGTGTGGGTGCGGATCGACAAGCATCGCGACCCCATGAAGCTGCTCATCAGCGTCAGCAAGAGCCCGTTCAACAAGACCTGCGACGTGCATATCGGCAAGCTGTGTGAAGAGCTCGACGGCGGCGGCATGGAAGGCGCGGGCACTTGTCCGGCCAGCCAACTGAAGCCCCAGGGCCGAATCGACAAGGTCATGGAAGCGCTGAAGAAGTAAGTCTTTCCGAAAGAATCCAGCTCAACTCCGTCCTGCATTGGGCGGGGTTTTTCTCTCGTGCATGACCATTTTTGCGTAGCAAGGCGAGGCGCCGTATCTTGAACAAAAGCCAAGGCGCGTCATGACCAGCAATCTCGACAGCAACCGCAGGCATTTCCTTCGCACGGTGCTCAAAGCCGGCGCGACGGCAGGTGGCGCAGGCGCGTTCCTTGCCTCCCCGCTGGGATTCGATTGGCTGCGTCGCGAAGAGCAACGGGTCGCGCAAGCCGCAGAAGCTCTTTCCGACATCGCGGCAAACGCTCCGCGAGCCCGTTTCTGGATCGCCGCCAACGGCCGGGATGTCTCCTGTGCAGCATGCCACGAGACTGACGAGGTTCTACCAGAACCGCGTCATATCCACACTGAAGCGTATGTCGGCTGCACCCTGTGCGCGCACCGATGCGTCATCGGCAAGGGGAAACGGGGACGCTGCCGGGCCAGGATGAACGTAAACGGTGAACTTCGCTCGCTGGTGTACGGTCACCCCATCAGCACCCACGTCGACCCTGTCGAAAAGAAACCCTTATACCACTTCCTCCCCGGCGCTTCCGCCTTCTCCCTCGCCACTTCCGGCTGCCCCCTGCATTGCCGGTTCTGCCAGAACTGGACCATCTCCCAGGCCGGCCCGGAGGATTATGTCGAGGACTACTACGGCCCGGAGGTGATCGCCGGAGCGGCCAAACGCAACCGCGCCCCCATCATTGCCTATACCTACAACGAACCCACGGTCTTCACCGAGTACCTGCTCGACATCGCCGAAGCAGGCAAACGTGACGGGCTGCGAAGTGTTCTGATCAGTTGCGGTTTCATGACCGAGCAGCCGCTCGCCGCCATGTGTGACGCTCTCGACGCCATCAAAATCGACTTGAAAGGCTATTCGGAGGAGTTCTACCGGAACGTGTGCGATGCGGAAATGCAGCCGGTGCTGCGCAGCATCAAACAGGTGCATCGCAGCGGAACACACCTGGAGATTGTCAACCTGGTCGTCCCCACGCTGAACGATTCCGAGCAGATGCTGACCGAACTTGCCAAATGGGTCGTGGGGGAACTCGGCCCGGATGTGCCGGTGCACTACACCCGCTTCCATCCCGATTACAAGCTGCTGAACCTGCCGCCGACTCCGGTTTCAACCCTGGAACGCGCCCGTGAAATCGCGCTGCGGGAAGGCATGCGCTATCCCTTTGTCGGCAATGTCCCGGGCCATGAGGGGAATCACACGTACTGTCCCGGCTGCGGTGAAATCGTCATTAGAAGGCAGAGTTTTTTTGTCGTCGAGAACCACGTGGAGGCAGGTAAGTGCAAATTCTGTGGTGAGGTTATCGCGGGTGTGTGGGAATAAAGCGCAGGCAGTAGTATACTCTCATTCCCGCGAAGTGAAGCAAACTGTCGCAAAATCGAACCCACTCTCATTCCCGCGAAGGCGGGAATCCAGGCAAGGTGCAAGAATATAAGATGTTAGCATTGTATTACCCGAATCATTTTCACCGTATGGCTGCATGGCCCGATTTGATCCCTGCTGTATGGCCCGATTTGCTCTGGGTCGCATGGCCCGATTTGCTCTGCGGAGAAGCGGAAACCTGCGCTGCTGTGAACTATGTATGATGTGTGCGAAGTGCGAATTTCCCTGGATAAAGCAAGTCGGGATTTGTGACGCTCCGAGTATTCTCCTTCTCCCGACTTGCTCATCAACGGTATCCCAGCTTTCTACGTTCCCCTCCATTGCAGCGGGATCGAGTCTTGGACCTTGAGCAAACGGCAAATCGGGCCATGCGCTCAAGTCAGCAATCATGGCTGCATGATGCGTGATGAGTTTGTGCTGCCCTCATAGAGCAAGGCTGTATGGCCCGATTTGCTCTGCGGAGAAGGGGAAACATGCGCTGATGAGAACTATGTATGATGCGTGATGAGTTTGTGCTGCCCTCATAGAGCAAGTCGGGACTTGTGACGCTCCGAGTATTCTCCTTCTCCCGACTTGCTCATCAACTGTATCCCAGCTGTCTACGTTCTCCTCCATTGCAGCGGAATCGAGTCTTGGACCTTTAGCAAACGGCAAATCGGGCCATGCCCGCCAGCTTCTACTGAAGCGTTTCCAACACCTGTCGCCGTGACGGAATCCCCGCCTGCGCTCCACGTGACAACACCGACAACTCCGCGCCGCGATGGGCCATACGCACCGCGTTCGCAACAGCAAGCCCCTCAGCAAGCAACGCCGCCAGGATGCCCGCAAACGTATCCCCCGCGCCCACGGTGTCGATCGCCTGTACCGGCCGTCCCGGGACTACGTGGCGCTGCCCTTTCTCGTCGAACCACTCACCGCCATCGCGTCCCATCGTCACAACCACGTGCTTCGCGCCGAACCCCCGCCAGAGCTGGGCGCGTTCCACTTCCGGAATCAGAGAATAGCGGTCCACACCCAGCAACCAGCCCGCTTCCAGCTCATTGGGAACCAGTACGTCGATCCCCTTGGGAGGCAGGGGCTGGTTCTTTCGGAACGGGGACGGATTGAACACAATCGGCTTGCCCAGGCTCAACCCCAACTCCAGAGCCGCGGCGACTGTGGGGCGCGGCAGCTCATTCTGCACCAGGAAGCGGTCCGCCCACTCGAAGCTCGCCTTCCAGGCATCAATATGTTCGGGCGTCAACCGGTGATACGCCCCGGGACAGGAGGTTACCTGGTTCTCGCCGTCGGGATCGACCGCGATCACCGTTTCAGCGGTATGCGCCTTCTCGATGCGAGCCACGCCTGCACAGTCAATCCCAGTCTCCAGCAACGGTTTCAGGACGAAATCAGCGGCTTCGTCCTGTCCGACGGCGGAGATGAACCGTACTTCCGCGCCCATTCGCCGCGCCGCAAGCGCCTGGTTCGCGCCCTTGCCGCCGGGCAGGATTTCCATCCGGTCCGACATGGCGGTCTCGCCCTGCACCGGCAGCTTGCTCACGTAATACAGACGATCCAGCACCGCCGCGCCGAGAACCAGCACTTTGCCGGGACGAGCGGCGGTGTCGGGGACCGAAACGCTACCGGTCGTAGTGTTCGCACGGACAGGAGATATCATCGGCGCATGTCCTGCATGCCTTCAAACCTCTTCATCTGTTTGCGAAACTGCGAGTTTCCGTGCGCGGCGATAAAGTACAGGACGGTTATGGGCAGAAGCCCCGCCGCGACGCCCAGCGATTTGTAGCTGAGGGAATCTGCGAAATAGAACTCGCCGACGATACGCAGGATATAGAACACGCCCAGCATCCAGAGCACGTTAAAGCCAAGCCGCGTGGTGATCATCTCGCCCGTATCCCGCAGGCAGAGCAGAGCTACGGTCAGCAGGATCATGATCACGCCCACATTGAGTACCTGCGTGGCCGCACGGTTGGCCTCAGTCAAGCCCTCCAGGCTGCCAGGCCAGTCGAGCATCCACCAGTACTGCACGTGGTAAATCGCGAGCAGAAAATGAAGTACGCCCAGGATACGCACCATCCAGTAGTACTTTTTCATGCTTCAAGCTCCCTCTGAACTTTGTCGCATGCGGATACTGAGTGTGTTATTCTCAAGCATCCGTATATGCAACCCGCTGCCGGGGTTGAGGGATGTGGTACAACCCGTACCCAGGGTGCGCGCCAAACGGACGGCGCGAACCCTTAGCTATGGCAGAGAATCACTGCCGTGGTTCGTTCGCGAAATATCCGGGCTATACACAAGTCACACAACCCGTCTTGGTAAAAGGTAACCGTCCCCTTATTCCACATCCACCGGTTCGTCGATCATCTCAGGGCTTTCCCGGGCTAGAAGCCCGGCCGGAAAGCCACTTTTTGCGAAACGCTGACCAAAATCCGGTTC
>CAZYOC010000047.1:0-10883 GCA_964648415.1 uncultured bacterium
TGGACATTTTGATACAGTCTGTTTCGCAGGAATGACATCATGGGACATTTCATTCAAGAATTACTATAATCACCAACATAGCCAAGACCAACGCGAGCAGAAGCAATACACCCTTTATCATACCTCCCCCGGAGAGATAAAAAAGAGGTGTCGTTGAAGACACCCCTGAATCGTACTCATGGTTCCACCGGCAGGACCGGCGCTGCGGACCGTCTCGCCCTCACCCCTTAGCGTTTCGGCATGGCCATCGCCCAGGGAAGGGGCGTGACCTCGACCTCTTCGCCGGGCGCCAGGTCGGGCGCGGGCGCATAATCCCACACCAGCGCACGAGTGGGGCAGTGCTTGGCGCAAGCGGGATCGCCCTCGCACACGTCGCACTTCACGATCTCCTCGTAGACCGGGTCGAAGTGGATGTTACCGAAGGGGCAGGCCAGCGTACACGCTTTGCACAGGATGCACTTGTCGGTGCGCTCGATGGCGCCGGTGAGCGGGTTGCGTTCCAACGCTCCCGTCGGGCAGACCATCTGACAGGCCGCCTCTTCGCACTGCAGGCACAGCACCACCGATTTGACGTCGTTCTTGAGCGTGTAGCTGCGTACCCGGGTCAACGCCGGATAGCGCGGATCCTCGGTGTGCGTGAAGCTGCATGCCAACTCACAATTCTTGCAGTCAATGCACCGGTACGGGGTGACAAACAGTCGCTTTTGCTTCTCCATGACAATCCTCTATGTGAAGCGGTTTGGTTATGTCAACGCTACTTCTTTTTGGTCCATCTCAAGTGCATTCCCGGCCAGATGCGCGGGAAATACATCGTTTTCTTTTCTTCGCCGAAGTCGGTCACGAAGCGCACATCTTCTATCGAGAAGAACGCCCGCGGGTTGAACTCCTTGATCAACGATATGATCTGGCCCGCGTGCTGCCGTTTCGCCAGCATGAAGATCACATGCACCGGGCCGGTCGATCCCTGCGCCGCGACGTAGGTCATGCGGACCTTGCGGTCCTTCAGTTTCTGGATCAGGTCGTCGGCCTCGCTGCGTGTGATCACACGGATCATCACCTTGCCGATGGCCAGTTTCTGCTCGATCCACATCCCGACCCAGGTTCCTGCGGCGAACCCGCCGGCGTAGGCCACGTAATACTGCCAGCTCGTCAGGTTTTGCAGGATCTGGCCCATGGCGACCAGCCAGATGATAACTTCAATGAACCCGAGCAGCGGCGCCAGGATCTTCTGCCCGCGCGCCAGGAACATAATGCGCAACGTGCCCACCGAGACGTCCGCCACTCGCGCCAGGAAAATCAGCAACGGCACCACGACCAGTGAAAACCAGCCGGCGCTTTCTGCAACCGCCGTGTCCATCAGTTCTTTTTATCCACCAGTTCGAGGACCCACTCCTTGACCCAACGGCCGCTCAACAGGCCGTGCTGCACAAACGGGTCGCCGTCGGTCAGGATCGACGCCTTCTGGAGGCTGGCCGCCTCGAAGATGACCATGCCGCCGGTCCGGTCGGCGTACGGCCCGCCCATCAGGCTTTTGACGCCCACGTCCTGCCAGTAGGCGGCGTGTTCGGGCGCGACCTCGGCGATCTGTTCCGGCTCGCCCTGCATGAAGTATGAGAACACGAATAAGGGCATTGTGTCTTGCTTGCTTTCTGTTGCTGATGAACCGGTGTCGCTCCGTTCTACTTGCCTGGATTCCAGCCTTCCAGACTGTATCAAAACAACAACCACTCTCATCCCAGCGTAGGCTGGGATCCAGGCAAGGCGCAAGAAATTATAATGCTAGCAATTCAGCACCAGAGTAGCTTTCATCTTTTAGTCTTCATAGTTAACATATTGTAGTATATAAACATGCCTGGATTCCTGCTTTCGCAGGAATGACAATCGTTGCGCGCCTTTTTTGTCGTGTCAGTCCCAGCTTTGTCGTGTCAGGTCGTCAGCGTCGTTTGCGGAGACCTGACACTGATTCACGTTCTCCCACCGGCGCAAGGCCCCTGCAACACTGGATTCCTGCTTTCGCAGGAATGACAATCGTTGCGCATTCTGCGACAGTCTGCCTGCGCAGGAATGACACCTTTCTGTCGTGCTCTCCCATCGGAAAGACGCCGATGCTACGTGCTCTGTTGCTGATGAACCGGTGTCACTCCGTTCTACTTGTCTGGATTCCTGCTTTCGCAGGAATGACAATCGTTGCGCGCTTTGGTAGGGCTTTATCCCGGACAAGCATGTCCGGGCTACCATGCTGACCGGCGAGAGCTCCGGTCCTACGCTAGAACTGCACCCGCGCGAAGGCGGCGGCGGTTTCCCTCTTCCGCGCCTTGTCGCTCTTCTCGAAGTAGCTCTTGTCCAGGCCGGACGTCTTCGAGAAGTGATCGATCTGCTCCTGCGTACCGATGTACTCGCCCGTGGTAGCGCACTTTACCAGGTCGAACTCCCTGTCCCAGATGATACGTTTGCCGCCGATCTCCTCGAAGGGGATCGCGTCGGTCGGGCAGGACAACGCACAGGCCAGGCAGCCGATGCAGGCGTCCTTGTCCGGCACGTCCACATACTTGTCCGGGCCACGGCTGAGCGTGGCGATGGCGCTGCACCCGATCGCGTCGCACACCCTCACACAGATCGTACACATGATGCAGGTGTCGGCGTTTTCGCGCTTGCTGTATGTGGTGTCGTGGATACCGTGCTGCGCGGCGAGCTGACGGATCACGTCGGAATCCGGCACCCTTGCCAGCAACAGGTCCAGCACCACCTTGCGGTTGTCCTTCACCTCGGCGCTACGGGTGTCCACGATCAACTCTTCCTCTACCGGGTACAGGCAGCTTGTCACCAGCTTCTTCCAGCCGTCCCAGTCCGGTCTGGTGATCTCGACCACACAGAGCCGGCACGCGCCGAAAGACTCCAGCCCGGGATGGTAACAGAGGCTGGGAACGTCGATCCCGTTCTCCTGCGCCACCTCCAGGATGGTCTTGCCCACCTCCGCATCCACACTGCGGCCGTCAATGGTCAGTCGAACCGTCTTCTTTTCCGTGTCGCTCATCGAGCTATCCTCAACAACTGAGTGTTGTGTGTAAGCGTTTCTCCAAACAGTGTCAGGTCTCCGCAAACGACGCTAACGACCTGACACGACATGTAAGCATGTCCGGGCTACGCCGTGACCGCTTCACGCCGGTTCACGATTTCGCCGCCGCTGATGATGTCCACCGTGTCCACCGGGCAGACCTGGAAGCAGATCCCGCACTGGATGCAGAGGTCCTGGTCGATCACGTGGAGCTTCTTGTTCTCGCCGCTGATCGCCTCGGTCGGGCACTGCTTCTTGCAGAGCAGGCAGCCGATGCAGTCCTTTGTGATGTCGTAGGTGATCAGGCTCTTGCACACGCCCGCCCGGCACTTCTTCTCGAGAATGTGCTCTTCGTACTCCTCGCGGAAGTACTGGATGGTGGAGGTGACCGGGTACGGCGCACTCTTGCCCAGTGCGCACAGGCTCGCCACTTCCATCGTATGGCAGAGCTTCTCGATCTTGTCGATGTCCTCCATGGCACCTTCGCCACGGGTGATCTTGTCCAGCAGGTCATGCACCTGGCGCAGCCCCTCCCGGCAGGGCACACATTTTCCGCAGCTCTCGCCGATCAGGAACTTGATGAAGTACTTGGCGACGTCGACCATGCAGGTGCGGTCGTCCATCACGATCATCCCGCCGGACCCCATCATGGCGCCCGCTCGGGTCAGCGTGTCGAAATCCACCGGCAGGTCGAGTTTGTCCGCCGGCAGGCAGCCTCCGGAGGGGCCGCCGGTCTGCACCGCCTTGAACGGCCGGTCGTCGATGATCCCGCCGCCGATATCGAAGATGATCTCGCGCAGAGTGCGTCCCATCGGCACTTCGATCAGGCCGGTGTTCTTCACCTTGCCCACCAGCGAGAAGGCCTTGGTGCCGGTGCTGGTCTCCGGGCCGATGGAGGAGAACCAGTCCGCGCCGCGTTCAATGATCGACGGGATACAGGTGAAGGTTTCCACGTTGTTGAGCACGGTGGGCTCGTCATGCAACCCCTTCTCCACGCTGCGGATGTACTTGGCGCGGGGTTCGCCGACCTTGCCCTCCAGCGAGCGCATCAGCGCGGACGATTCACCGCAGACGAACGCGCCGCCGCCGCGGCTGATCTTCAGGTCGAAGTCCATACCGCTGCCGAGGATATTCTTGCCCAGCAGGCCGACCTTGCGCAGGTGCTTGATGGCCGCTTCGAGGTGTTCGACGGCAAGGGGGTACTCGTGGCGGACGTAGATGTAGCCCTCCGTCGCGCCCAGCGCCCATGCGCCGATCATAATGCCCTCGATCACAGAATAGGGGTCGCCTTCCATGATGGCGCGGTCCATGAACGCCCCGGGGTCGCCCTCGTCGCCGTTGCAGATGATCCAGACCCGGTCTTTCTTGACGCGGAGTGCGGATTTCCATTTGCGCCCCGTGGGGAAGCCGGCTCCGCCACGTCCGCGCAGGCCGCTCTTCTCGACCTCATCGGCCACCGCTTCCGGCTTCATCGCCAGCGCCTTTGCGAAGCCCTTGAAGCCGCCCGCCGCGACGAAATCGTCGAAGCTCAACGGGTCCACCGCGCCGACATTGCGCAGGGCGACCTTGTTCTGCAACGCGTAGAAACGGAGGTCGTGATAGGTCTCGGCCTTTTCGCCGCCGCGCTGCTCGCACATGGTCTGCAGGAGGTGGTCCACGACCTCATCCTCAAGAATCGACTTCTCGATAATGTCGGGCACATCCTTCAGCTTCACGCGAGAATAGAACAGGCCGTGGGGCTCGATGGTGACCAGCGCGCCGGCTTCGCATAACCCGTGGCAGCCGGTGCACTTGGCTTCCAGCTTCACACCGACCTCGAGGCCTTTTTTCTTCAGCTTTGCCTTGTTGTCGTCGAGTTGCTTGCGAATCTCCTGGTAGATCTGCTTGCCGCCGCGCGCCACGCAGCCCGGACCCGCACAGACACGGATCTCGACCTCGCGCTTGCTGATCAGCTTCTTCGCGGCGTCGGCGTATTTCTGCAAATCCTTCGCGGACTTGAATTTCGTGGGAGCCGTCATGAGGCACGCTCCTTTTTAATCATCTTTTCGAGCTTGGCGGAGGTCATGTTGGCGTAGTAGTTGTCGCCGACCATGATCACCGGGGCCATGGCGCACGCGCCCACGCAATTGACCGTCTCGACGCTGAACACGCCGTCCTCGGTGACGCCGTGGCCGGCTTCGATCCCCAGCCGACGCTCCATTTCATCAACGAGAATGGGTGCGCCGCGGACATGGCAGGCGGTGCCCATGCAGACCTTGCAGATCTTTTCGCCACGCGGCTCCAGGCTGAACGCCTTGTAAAACGTCGCCACACTCTGCACCCGCGCGCGGGGCACATTCAGCACCTCGGCCACCCGGTCCAGCGCTTCCGGCTCCAGCCAGTTCAGCACGTCCTGCACATCCTGCAGAACCATGATCAGGCTGGCCTCCTCCTTCGGATACTTTTCGAAAATGGCGTCCAGCTTGCCATTGAGGCCCGCCTCCGCCTTTTTCTTGCCCGACGCTTTCTTCTTCGCCGGAGCCTTTTTACTCTTCGCTTTTGCGGTCATGTGCTTCACTCCCGCCTTCTATCGAGAATAGTGTATTGTTTGCTGTCCGTCGCCACCTTCATCCAGGCGTCGCGTTCGGCTCCCGGTGTCAGGCTTCCGCTTTCTGCTTCTTCAAAGCTTCCCGGGCGATCTCCGCACCGCGCTTGATGCAGGCCAGGTTTGACTCGATGAACTGTGGCTTCCGCTGGAACTCCTCCTCGACAATCTTGAGGACGGATTTCATGTCGACCACTCCCGTGGCTTCCACGTAAGCGCCCAGGGCGATCATGTTCGCGCCGCGCTTGTTGCCCAGCTTGGTCGCTTCTTCGTTGCAGGGCACCAGCAGCTCGATCACATCCTTGCGTTTCACCCGGTCCGGGATCAGGCTGGAATTGACCAGGATGATGCCGCCCGCCTTGACCGTGGGCTCGAATTTCTCCAGGCTGGGCCGGTTCATCGCCACCAGGTCGATCGGGCTGGTGACCACCGGGCTGCCGATAGGATGATCGGCGATCACCACGGTGCAATAGGCGGTGCCGCCGCGCATCTCCGGGCCGTAACTCGGCACCCAGGCGACCTCCAGGTCCTCCTCCATGCCGGCTTCACCGAGAAACTTCCCGGCAGAGAGAATCCCCTGTCCCCCAAATCCGGCGAATTTCACTTCTCGTTGCATGGTCTACCCATCTATGGTTTACGTTTGCTTGTCCACGATACCTGTTTGCCTCACCGCTGCTTTTGAGTCCGGGCGATCTCTTCGTCCGACACCTCGCACAGCACCATCCGGAACTTGCCGTTCACGCCCACCGGGATGTAATCCGTTTCTTCAAAGTGCACCGTAACACCACCCAACCGTTCATTCAACCGCCTGTCGACTTCTTTGCGGTGATCGCCGGTCCAGCGCTCGCCGGGCACAAATTTGAACGTCACCTCGCCAATCCTCTGCTGGACGATCTGAGCTTCCTTCAACGGCAGCCCATAGACTACCGGGTCAAATTGAAAGACCACGCGTCCATTGCTGGTCACCAGCTTGTCATTGGCGCGGCCTTCGATGTGATCGAGCATGGGCAGATTCCGTCCACAGGCACAGCGTTCCTCCGGTGGCCGCAAGGCTCCCCGGTCGCCGATCTCATAACGGATCAAGGGCATGTCCGGATTGACGAGGGTCGTGCACACCAGATCACCCGGCGTACCAATCGGTACATGCTCGCCGTGTTCCATCACCTCCACCACGCCCACATCGGGCCAGAGGTGCATGTTGCCGTACTCGCATTCACCGGCGGCGACCACGATTTCCGCTGCGCCGTACGTCTCCCGAAGCGGCCCTTTAAACGCCTGTTGCACCGAGTCCCGATGATACTGCCGCACCTGTTCTGCGTTGGTCAACGAGACCGTGAAGGACAAATCGTCCCAGCCCAGCTCCAACGCGCCGGTCGCCAGCACATGCAGCATATACGTGTACCCGTACATGAATTCGATGTCATAGCGCTTCAACGCATCCAGGTACAACGGCATATTCTCCGGCGACATGTGATAGGTCGACATGTAAAGCTGATTCATCTTCCGGTTGTACACCCAGAATGGCGGACGGTTATCCTGGACCGGCTTGATGATCTGTCCGCCCAGGTGCCCGTAGCGGTGGAACCGGCTGACGCCGTGCCATAAACGCCAACGCACTTCGAAGAGTGCGTAATACCGCCGCACCGTCTCCAGCGTCCGGTAGATATACACCGCTTTGCCGGTGGTGCCGCTGCTGTGATTCAGATAGAGCTCATGTCGCTTTCGATCTGAAGCGATAAGCTCATCCTGATGTTGCCGCAATGCTTCTTTCGTCAACACAGGCCAGTTTTCAAGGAGCTCGATGCTGCTTTTGTCGCCCTTTCGGCGCCGTTCTTCCCAGTGCCGCTGATAATAGGGAACCACTTTCGCCGCACGGTCTAAAATCCGTGCAAGTTTATCCTCCCGGTATGCTTTCCAGCGATCATCGGACCAGGTCTCCCGTTCGATCGCCTCCTCGACATACCGTTCAAAATCCCCGCCATGCCTTTGATGCCAGATCTGCACGCCCCTCATGGTGGCGGCGGCCGATTTCAACGGCCCGGGCAACTTGCGGAAAACCTTTTGCAGTTTATTCGCCAACGATCACCTGTGAACCTGTCAGCCTTCTTCCCTTATCATCCGCTGTGTCACCGCATCGTCATCGTCCGGTGTCTTCAGCTCGCCCAACGGGTAGTACGGAATCATCTCCTTCGCCAGCCACTCGCAGGACTCGTTCGGCGTCATCCCCCAGTTGGTCGGGCAGGTGGACAGCACTTCCACCAACGAGAAACACCGGTTCTCTTCCTGGTACTGGAAGGCCTTCCGGATGTACTGCTTGGTCCGGATGATCCACTGCGGGGAATGGGACGACCCACGGGCGATGTAGGCCGGTGTCCGCAGACTGGACAACAGCTCGCGTATCCGGATCGGCCAGCCGGCGTGGCTCACATCCCGCCCGGTCGGGCTGGTGGTGGTCACCTGCCCCGGTAACGTCGTCGGCGCCATCTGCCCGCCGGTCATCCCGTAAATCGCGTTGTTCACGAAGATCACAGTGATCTTCTCGCCCCGGTTGGCGGCATGCAGGATCTCGTTGGTCCCGATGGACGCCAGGTCGCCGTCACCCTGGTACGTGAATACCGTGTTCTCCGGGCTGATGCGCTTCATGCCCGTGGCGAACGCCGGGGCACGGCCATGCGCGGCTTCCAGAAAATCGCAGTTGAAGTAGTTGTAAGCGAGCACGCTGCACCCGACCGGCGCCACGCCCACCGCTTTTTCACGTTGCCCCAGCTCGTCGAGCACCTCCGCCACCATCCGGTGAATCACGCCATGC
Organism: uncultured bacterium; assembly: GCA_964648415.1. GTDB lineage: Bacteria > Electryoneota > Electryoneia > Electryoneales > Electryoneaceae. The sequence continues at coordinate 8,449 of CAZYOC010000047.1, forward strand.
GTGCACCCCGGGCAGTAATGCGTGTGGTTCAACGTCATCGCTTCGGGCTTCTCGAAGACTGTATGGATCGCCATCTTTATCCTCTCTCCTTGTTGCAAGTTAAGAATTAAGAATTAAGAATTAATTGGTACGTATACCCAGTTTCTTTTTAGTTGTTATTAAAATGGAGCTTAATAGCTTTAAAAGCTCTTCCATATCTGCTAAAATTGATGCCGTTTCTTGATCGGAAAGCAGTTCACTTTCATAAAGTAACCGAATCCAATAGCGGGTTTCACGAGCTTCTTTATAGGCTATACTTATCTTAGAAAGAAAATCACGGTCGCTTTGAGCCCCCAAGGCTTCTTCAACATTAGCCCCAATTGAAGTACCGCTTCGAAGCAATTGCTTCGACAAAACAAACTCTTTTTTTGTAAAACACAGATATTTGTAAAGTTTCACAATACGTAATGCAAACCCAAAAGATTTATCTTGAACAATATTTGCGCCATCACGCTTTCGCTTTTGCAAGACAAAATCTCCTTATTAAGCTTACACTACGCAAAGGCCAAATAACTTTTCAAATCATCATTGAATACTCATGTCAATTCTTAATTCTTAATTCTTAATTCTTAATTACTCTTTTCACTTCAGAAACGACTTCCTCCGGCGAGGGGACAATCCCGCCCTGCCGGCCCCACAACCCGATCGGCTTCACATCGCGCGTGAACAGCCGCAAATCTTCGATCATCTGGCCGCTGTTCATCTCGATGGACAGGATGTGCTTCACACTCTTCTTGTTCGCCAGCTTCGCAATCGTGTCGCCGTCGAACGGGTAAAGCGTGACAGGACGGAACAAGGCGACCTTGACACCTTCCTCGGTCAGCATGTCGATCGCGGTTTTGCAGACACGCGCGGACGTGCCGAAGGCCGCCAGCACGATTTCCGGATCCTTCGTGTTACCGTACAATTCGCTGCGCGCTTCCGCCTGCATCTTCTTGTACTTCTCCGCCAGGTGGATGTTGTGCTTCTCATTGGCGAGGGGATCGAGGTACAGCGTCTTCACGATATGCGGATCGCGTCCCTTCGCACCGGTGGCGGCCCAACTGCTGTGGTCGGCGCCCTTGCCACGCTGGACGGCGTCAAAGTCCACCGGCTCCATCATCTGACCAATGAGACCGTCGGCGAAAATCATCACCGGGTTGCGGTACTTGTCCGCCAGGTCGAAGCCGGTGATGACATGCTCCACCGCCTCCTGCACCGTGGACGGCGCCAGTACGAGCAACCGGTAGTCGCCATGGCCGCCCCCCTTCGTGGCCTGAAAATAGTCGCCCTGGCTGGGGAGAATGCCGCCGAGACCGGGCCCCGCACGGCAGACGTTGACCAGCAACGTCGGCAGCTCGGCGCAGGTGATGTAGCTGATCGCTTCGCTCATCAGGCTGATACCCGGGCTGGAGCTGGTGGTGAAGCAGCGCTTGCCGCTTGCCGCCGCTCCGAACAGCATGTTGCTGGCGCCCAGTTCGGATTCCGCCTGCAAAAACACGCCGTCCACTTCCGGCATCCGGCGCGCCATGTATTCCGCAACCTCCGACTGCGGTGTAATCGGGTAGGCGAAGTAATGCAGGCATCCCGCCTGAATCGCCGCTTCCGCAATCGCTTCGTTGCCCTTCATCAATTGTTTCGCCATCTCTGTCCCTCAAGATGATGGTTGGTTGTCGTCGTCGTCGGTCTACCCTGTTCAGGCCGGAAAGTAAAAGCGGGCGTCGTCAGAAATCCCCCGCCTCACCGGCGCTCCGCACCTGCTCAGTAGGGGTAGAACTGATACTGCACGGCGTTGACCAGCACCTGGATGGCCACATCCGGGCAGGTCAGGGCGCACAGTTTGCAGCCGATGCAACGCGGCTGCTCGAACACGTTGGCGTACTGGTATCCCTTGGTGTTGATCTTCTCGGACATGTTGATGATGCCCTGAGGACAAGCACGAACACACAATTCGCACCCTTTGCAGCGTTCCGCCTCGATCTTGACCAGTGGCATGGTTTGTATCCTCTATGGTTCGGACTTTGGTCGCTTCGATGAAACTATCGCTTGTAATTGGCCGCAATCGGTTGTTGGGCGTTAAGTGAAAAAAGTAAAGAAAGTGAAAAAAGTGAAAAAAGAAACTGATACCAGAGCATCTACAGTCGTTCTTCGTAGTTGCTGGTGACTTCAGGCGTTATACTGAAGCTTGGTAATTCAGTCTCATTAAAGCCAGTACCGGAGGAGATCCCCGCCTTCGCTGGGGATGACATCCTATCATAAGTGAAAAAAGAAACTGATACCAGAGCATCTACAGTCGTTCTTCGTAGTTGCTGGTGACTTCAGGCGTTATGCTGAAGCATGGTAATTCAGTCTCATTAGCTTAGTAATTCAGTCTCATTAAAGTCAGTACCGGAGGAGATCCCCGCCTTCGCTGGGGA
>CAZYOC010000047.1:10983-20481 GCA_964648415.1 uncultured bacterium
AAGTGAAAAAAGAAACTGATACCAGAGCATCTACAGTCGTTCTTCGTAGTTGCTGGTGACTTCAGGCGTTATGCTGAAGCATGGTAATTCAGTCTCATTAAAGTCAGTACCGGAGGAGATCCCCGCCTTCGCTGGGGATGACATTCAACCATAAGTGAAAAAAGTGAAAAAAGTGAAAAAGGTGAAAAAGGTGAAAAAGGTGAAAAAAGAAACTGCTCCTGGAGCGAAAAGTTTCTTTTCCATCTTAATCACTTGACACAATCTTTCAAACAAGTAACATCTTTAGTAAATTCTTAATTCTTAATTCTTAATTCTTAATCCTTAATCCATCCTTGAGATCCTTCTATCCTATTATCCTGTTAAGGGTTTTCAGTTAGACCGTCCCGTCAATCGCGCCATGTTATCCCGTGAATGGGTCGCCATGCTGCCCGGCGCGGGACCGCCCAGCCAGGGTGGCAGCATGATGCGTTTCAACGGCAGCACAGGGGCATCAAACCCCTCCAATGTCACCAGTTTGCCGGTTTCCGGCTCATCGGTGATGAGTTCGGCCCGGCGCAACTGCTCCACCGGCGCGGTGACAAACGCGATGTCCACCCCGCGTTCCCTGGCCGCCGCTCGGGTGAATTCCGCCCCTTCCCGCACCATCGCCAAGTCCGTCTCGTCCATCAGGTGCGTGTTCCCGGCGATACCGGTGATAGACAACTTCGACGCCGCCTCGATCTCGTCCATGAGCTGCATCGCCCCTGCCACCGTCCCGGTGAAGGGCCGGTTCTTGTTCAGGACGAAAATCATCTCGTAGGGCTGCCGGCTGAATTCAGTCTTCAACGAGGAGAGCACCGTCGCGCCCACGTTATCGCCGCCTACATCGAACACGGTCACCCCTTCGGGTTGTGTGATCAGAGTACGCACCTGCGGCAGTACAATGGGCAGGTCGGCGTTGTGCATCGCCCCTTCCGGAGCGATCACCCGGATGCCGAGCTCCTCCATGGGCTCACGCGCCTCCCGGCACCGAAAGTAAGGGTTGACCAGGTCCATGTCTACGATGGACACAGTCTCGCCGGCACGGGCAAAGGCGGACACAACATTGACCGACACTTCGGTCTTGCCGCTGCCGTAATTACCCGTGAAAAGTATCACATGCTTGTCGGGGGCTAAAAATCGCGCCACTCACTTCTCCTGTTCTGCTGAAAAGAGGTGGGAATCCTTCCGCCACAGCGAACCATACAATACAATGCTTCCTCTCCGCGCCGCCCCCCGACACGCCGGTTTATATGTTCCAAAGCGAGGACCAAGGTACGAAAAGAACTCCCCGCTCGCAAACCGAGCCGTCTGGAGGACAATCTAACGTATTGATAATACGTTACGAGTTAGACACTCCTATCTCGAATTAGTACAGCAGGTCTCTTTGTGAAGAATGGTGCGAGGCAGAGTGCGATTGCTACAACCCCTCGCAACCTCAATACCGTACACATGAGAAGTGGCGGTGACGTCGATACGGGACAAAACCGACGTTCACCGCCACTCAATGTCTTGTTTGGTCCCGATGTTTATTTCGGTTTCACCGCCCGCTTCGGGTACGCCGGCACATCGGGTTCGGGCGGCGTGTAGTCTTCCAGCGCCTCCAGCATCACCTCGATGGCCTTGTCGAGTTGCGGGTCCTTGCCGGCGTTGACCTCTTTCGGGATCATCTCCACTTCGATATCCGGCGCCACACCCGCGTTCTCCACCACCCACTCGTTGTCCTCGCTGAGAATGGCGAAGCTGGGTGCGGTGAAGAAGCCGCCGTCCATCAATTGCGGGGTGCCGGAGACGCCCACCAGGCCGCCCCAGGTGCGTTTGCCGATCAGTTTTCCCAGTCCGCGTTTGCGGAAATAGTAGGGCATGGCGTCGCCGCCCGACCCGGCGAACTCGTTGATCAGCATGGTCTTGGGGCCGTAGATGGACGCCCAGGGCGTGGACCAGCGGTAGCCGTGACGCGGAATCCACCATTGCAGCAGGGGACGGTCCAGCAGGTCGATCACGTAGTCCGCCGCGCTGCCGCCGCCGTTGAAACGCTCGTCCAGGATCACCGCGTCCTTGTCGAGCTGGCTGAAGTAGTACCGGTTGAAGAACAGGTAGCCCTGCCAGGCGGTGTTGGGCATGTAGACGTAGGCCACGCGGCCGTTGGTCTTGCGGTTCACGTAGTCACGGTTGCCCTCGACCCAGTTCATAAAGCGTAGCGAGCCCTCGTTTTTGATCGGGACCACGGTCACCTGGCGGGCGCCTTTCATCGAGGGGCGGTCGTTCACCGTCAGCACAACCTGCCGGTCGGCGGTGTTCTGGAACAGCTCGTACACGTTTGCCGGGGCTTCCAACGGGACGCCGTTGACCGCCAGCAGATACTCGCCTTCTTCCACGTCCACGCCCGGCTCGGTCAGGGGTGCGCGCAGGTCCGGGTTCCAGTTCAGGCCGGAATAGATCTTTGCGAAACGGTAGCGGCCAGCGACGATCTCGTAGTCCGCGCCCAGCATGCCCACGTTGACATACTCGGTTTCCGGCGTATCCCCGCCGCCCACATAGGCGTGCCCAACCACCAGCTCGCCCAGCATCTGGCCCAGCAGGTAGTTCAGGTCGTTGCGGTGGCCGACGTAGGGCAGGAACTTCTCGTATTTCTTTTTCACGGCCTGCCAGTCGGCGCCGTGCATGTCCGGATCGTAGAAGAAGTCTCGTTCGATCCGCCAGGCTTCGTCGAAGATCTGTCGCCACTCCTCGCGTGGATCGACCCTCATGGTCATCCCGGACAGGTTCAGGGAGCCGTCACCCACTTTTGCGCTGCCGGTAGCGTCAACGATGCCGTAGATCGGGTGCTTGCTGTACAGCAGTTTTTTGCCGTCAAAGCTGAGCTCGTAGGAAGCGACTCCCTCCAGATAGGTTTCGCTCTCTTCTTTGTCGAGGTCGAAACGCATCAGCACGGGTTCCTCGCCGGAGTAGTCCACGTAGAACAGCTTGCCGCCGTCGGCCGTGTTCAGGTTGTGGTACTCGCCCTTTTTCACCGGTAAAGCGAGGATGCGCTGGTCGAGGTCCTCGAAGTCGATCACGATGGCGTCATCTTCTTCGCCATCGTCCTCGTCTTCTTCAGCTTCTTCTCCCTCGTCCTCTTCGTCGGCCTTGACTTCCTCCTCATCACTTTCGGGCAGGAAGGGGTTCTCGGTCTCGCTGTCAAGGACGATCATGTAGAGGCTGTTTTCGTAGGGGCGCTCGTAGGAGCTCATGTCCAGCGAGGTGTTGTTCAGGCCGGCGTTGGTGCTGGCGGCGAAGTAGATGTACTTGCCGTCCAGGCTCCACACCGGGTCGATGGCGTCGCTCATACCGTCGGTGAGCTGATGGACCTCTTTGCCCTCGACATCGTAGACAAACACTGCGTGGAGGCCGTTCTCGATGCGCTCGAACCACAGCAGCCAGTTCCCGTCGGGCGACCAGCGCAGGACGCGCCCCCAGTGACGGTTGATGGTTTCGCGGATGTGAGTGCGTTTGCCGTTGTCCAGGTCGATGATATAGATGTTGTTGGCGTGGTCCATATAGGCCAATTTCTCGCCGTCGGGATCCCAGAAGGGCAGGTAATAGTACCCCGGGCCGCCCAGCTTGTACTCTTTCGGCTCGTCTTTGCCAAGCTGATCAACGGTATAGAGCTTGTATTCGCCGTCCTTGTCTGCGAACCAGGCGATGGTGGAGCCGTCGGGCGACCAGACGGGGTAGCGATCGTGTACGCCGGGCGAGTTGGTCAGGTTGCGGGCGTCGCCCTTGTCCGCCGGTACGGTGAACACGTCTCCGCGCGCCGCGAACAACGCTCGAACGCCGGTCGGACTTAAATGGAACCAGTTGATGTTGCCGCCGACCGTATCAAAATGGGGACGGGTGGAGGGAATATCCGGATCGATGTAAACGCTGATGTCTTCGGCCTGTTTCGTCGCGGGGTCGAAGATCTGCAGCATGCCCGCCTGCTCGTAGATGATCTTTCCGTCACCCGCCTGGGCGTTCAGGATGTCGTAATCATCATGGAAGGTGAGCTGCTCGACCGCGTCGGTCGCCGGATCCCACACGAACAGGTTTTTTGTCCAGTTGCGGTCGGACAGGAAGTACACCTTGCCGTCCAGCATCATCGGGTGGTCGTCGTTGGAATCGGTGCGCGGGAGGATCTGAATCTCTTCGGTGGCGAAAGCGTACAGCCAGATCTTGGAGGCGGTGCCGCCGCGGTAGTGTTTCCAGTTGCCGTAGGAACCGACCACGGGCGCATAGGCGATCCCGGAACCGTCGGCGCTGAAGCATCCTTGAAAAGCTCGAGGCAGGGGCAGAGCTTCCGGGAAGCCCGCTTTTACCGGGACGGTAAAGAGCTGAGCGCCGCGCCGGGGGATCTGCCGGTTGGAAGAGAAGACCACGGCTTTCCCGTCGGGCGTCCAGCCCTGGACGTTGTCGCCGCCGGGATGGTAGGTGAGCCGGACCGGCTGGCCGCCCTTGACCGAGACCACGTACACATCTGTGTTGCCGTCGTAATTACCGGAAAAGGCAATCCACTTGCCGTCGGGCGAGAACCACGGCGCGCCTTCGAAGCCGGGGTTGACGGTCAGCCGGACCGGGTTGCTCCCGTCACGGTCCGCCACCCAGATATCGCCCGCGTAACGAAAGGCGATGTGATCAGCGCTGATGGATGGATATCGCAGCAGCAGCGTGTTGTCCTCGGCGCTCAACGCCGGCATGGCGATCAGCGCGGCCAGTACGATTCCCAGACAGACCCATCTTGTCTGTTTCATGCATCCTCCCAGGGTGTTGTCGGCTCCTTAGCCCAGATATTTCACGAGCAGTGGCTTTTCACCTGAATAAGCCATGATATGAGCGCAGCTTGGGCTCATGGCCCGATACGCCCTCCATGATGTCTTTCACCTCAACCGATGGAAACAACCCACACGAATGCAAGCCCTTCCAACCATCCAGCGATAAGCGTGCCGGGAGCGTCTATCCCTGCTTGCTCTGAGGCTTTAGCCGCTTACCGATCCAGCACCATCCATCGCTGATTGTGGTTTTAGACCACCCTCAAGCGCACAGCAAGCCGGGCCATGCCACCTGTTTCGTGAAAAATCCGGGTTAGCAATGTACAAAGAAATGTGGAGGGATGCCCAGGACAGATTCACTTCGGGCCTGATCAACTCTTTCATAACGCCCCGCAGGCTGCTACCTTTTCCAGTGCAGATTCAGATCAAGTTGACTCGTTGGTATTGAAACCTGACAGTAAACTGTCGGGCCAAATACCAATCGACACCAACCACAGGGAGCCGAACACCATGGCGGAATTGACAGCGTACACCGAACTGATCACCTACGCCAAGCGCTTGGGATTGCTGCAATCTATCCAGGAGTTGCTGGAGTGGGACGAGCATGTGTACTTGCCCGCAGGCGGAAGCGAGTACCGCGCCGAGCAGGCGGCGTACCTGGCGGGGATGCGGCATGAAGCCGCCACATCGCCCAAGCTGCGCGAGTTGATCGAAACGGCGGTGGAGGAGGTGCGTGACCGGGATACATTGACCGCCGAGGCGGTCAATGTCCGCGAAATGCTGCGGGATTACGACCGCGCGATCAAGCTGCCGCAGGAGCTGGTGGAAGAGCTGAGCCGTACCCATTCCAAAGCCAACCAGGCCTGGGTGCAGGCCCGCAAGGACAAAGACTTCAGCCTGTTCGAGCCGCATTTGGGCCGGGTGTTCAAGCTGGCCAAAGAAGTGGCGGACTGTTACGGGTATACCGACGATCCCTACGACGCGCTGCTTGAGGACTACGAGCCCTACGCCCGCAGCAAACAGATCACCCCGCTGCTGCATAAACTGCGGGAAGCGCTGATCCCGTTGGTGGAGCGCGCCGCCGCCAGTAAAACCCAGCCCGACCAGGACATCCTGCGCCGCACCTATCCGGTCGTCCGGCAGGAAGCCTTTGCGAAACAAGTAGTAGCGAAATTTGGCTACGACTTCACCAATGGCCGCCTGGACCCGACCGTACACCCGTTTTGCATATCGCCCGGTCCGCAGGACGTGAGGATCACCACCCGTTACGACGAGAACTGGTTTCCCGGCGCGTTTTTCAGTGTGCTGCACGAGGGAGGACACGGCATGTACGAGCAGGGCGCGCTGACAGAGGACTTCGGCACTCCCATGGGAACCGCCGTGTCGCTGGGGGTGCATGAGTCCCAGTCGAGGATGTGGGAGAACATGGTGGGCCGCAGCCATGCCTTCTGGGAATTCTGGTTCTCCAAGGCGCAGCAGCACTTCACCGCCCTGGCCGATGTCACCCTTGACCAGTTCCATTTTGCCGTCAACACGGTGAAACCGTCGTACATCAGAGTCGAGGCCGACGAGGTCACCTACAATCTGCACATCCTGTTGCGCGCCGAGCTGGAGATGGCCATGCTGCATGGGGATTTGCCGATTGAAGACCTTCCGGGCGCGTGGAACGAAAAATTCAAGGAGTATTTCGGGATCGACGTTCCCGACGACGCCATGGGCTGCCTGCAGGACGTGCACTGGAGCATGGGCCTGATCGGCTATTTCCCGACCTATTCGCTGGGCAACCTGTATGCGGCGCAGCTCTTTTCCGCGGCGGAAAAGGAGATCGGCGACGTGGACGGGCTTTTCCGGCAGGGCGAGTTTACCCCGTTGCTGGACTGGCTGCGGAAGAATGTACACACGCAGGGCCGTCGTTTCGCCCCGGCGGACCTGATCGAAGCCGCCACCGGCGCGCAGCCGGATTCGGCGTACCTGGTGTCGTATCTGACGGGCAAGATCGAGGCGTTGTATGACTGAGGCCCGAATCGCTTCACAGGGTCGCAAGTTGGGTTTCTCGAACTGGAGCGTCACGCCCATACGAGTTACATTACTCTGAGGTGGGATCACTAGCGGGGAGAGCCGTGAAGGCAAGGAGCCGGATTACTGCAACTATCGTGGTCGCGTTGCTGCTGCTTGGGTGTGGCGGCGGAAAGGAGCAGCCGTCGGAACAGCCGCCGCAGCCGACGCTGGATGTGGAGAAACTCGGCGCCGCCCTGGAAGCGTTGCCGGACAGCACCATCGACGGCATGAACCGTTTCGCCTGGCGACTTTTCGGAGAACTCGCACAGACCCGCGAAGAAGAGAACCTGCTGCTTGCGCCCGCCGGGCTGTACACCACCCTCACCATGGCCTACCTGGGAACCGGCCACGTCACCAAGCAACAATTTGAGCAGGTGCTGCACTTGGACACCACGCTGGCGTCGGACTCCTTCAATGTGCCGGTCAGGGAGTTGCTGCGCTACATGAACGCTCGCGACGATCTGCAGACCGTGACCCGGGAGATGCAGATCGGCGAGCGGATCATGCTGCTGCGCGGTTACGAGGACCGCGTGGAGCGCCTGTTCGGCACAGACATTCATGTAGTGACCGACGTAACCATGGTGCTCGACAACAACGTAGACGTGACAGCGCCGCAAGCCGTTTTTTCAGCAGCCGGGACCGCGCCGTTTACCCTGCCGGGTGACTCGGCGGTGGGTGTGGAGATGCTGATGACCACCCAGCCGCTGCGAAAACGTGCGACCGACACTTGCACTGCCCTGCTGACAACGATACCGATCGAGGGCCGGTATGGCGTAAACCTGTTCTTCCTTCTGCCGGAAGGAGAAACCACGCTGGCGAATCTGGCGCAGCAGGGAGACGTGTTGACGCGAGTGGCGACCTACGAACCGGTGGAGGGCGCGGCGTTGCTCCCACAGTTGGAGCTGAACTCGGAAAACCTGTTGAATGAACCACTGACCGCCATCGGCCTGGAGCGGGCGTTCACCGTGTTCGCTGAATTCCCCAACATGACCGAAAACGACCTGGTTCTGGAACGGCTTCAGCAGGAGATATCCGTTGAACTGAAAGGTTCCAAAACAAAGACGGGAGAAGAGCAAGCGGCATTCCGTGTGGATCGTCCCTTCCTCTTGATTGTCCAGGAACAGCCGACGGGGATGATTCTGATGATTGGAGCCGTATCTAATCCGGAACCAACGGGTGAATGATGAAGAGTACAGGACCGGCGCCCTCGCCGGTCAGCCGTCACGACAAAACGAACCCTGACCATACATGGAGCAAGGAATGCATAAGTGGATCGCAGGCAGCCTGATCATCACCATCGCCCTCGGCCTGGGGTGTGCGGGAACGAAATCGGAGCAGGCGCAGGAGCCGGGGCCGTTTCGGGCGGCGCCCGAACCGGAATTGTTAGCTCGCGGGGACGCCCGGAAAGAGAAGCCCTTTGTCCAGGCCGAGACCGGCGCGAAGCTGGACTCGGTCGACCTGTCGCTGCTGCGTCAGCGTACCGAGGCGCTGGAGGAGGAGTTCATCACCGCCGCGAACACCTTCGCCTTCGAGAGCTTCAAGCGTGTCTACTCAGATGTCATCGAGGATAACCCGGTCTATTCGCCCATCAGCCTCTACCTCGCGCTGGGCATGGCGTACGATGGCGCAGCAGGGCCAACGGCCATCGAGTTTGAACAGCTCATGCACATCGACAACGAGCAGCCTTTCAACGAACAGGCGCAGGCCTGCATCGCCTACCTGAAAAGCCGCAGCGACCTGATGGGCGTGACCAACGAGATCGAGGAAGGCGTACCGCTGAAGGACGAGTACAAGCAGCGCATGACCGACAAGTTCTACGTTGAATTCAAAGCCGCTCAACGGGAAGGCGTGGTCATCCTGCGCAACATCACCGAATTCGACGGCGACTGGATGACGCCCTTCGAGGAAGCCAACACGCAGATGAGGGACTTCCACGGCGCTCTTACCGCCTCGCAGGTGGAAACCATGTACCGGTATGTGAAAAACCGCTACCTGTTTATCGACTCGCCCGAGCTTCACGCCGCCATCCTGCCGTACCAGAACACAGAGGAATATTCGGCCACCATGCGGGTATTCGTACCTCAAAACGGTGATCTGGACGCTTTTATCGCCGATCTGGACGCCGAGGTGGTGGACCCCATGCGCTTCACCGGCGGCAAGGGCAGTATCCAGCTTCCCAAATGGGATGACAAGATCAAGATGGACCTGAACGATGTTCTTCAGATCATGGGACTAGAGGGCGCGTTCAAACCGGTTGCGAACTTCAGCCGTATGTCCACACTGCCGTTGTACATTTACAAGGTGATCCAGAAAGCGCGGATCACGGTGGACGAAGAAGGCACGGAAGCCAAAGCGGTGACCGAAATTTCCATGGTCACCAGCGCAAGGCCCGACGATAGCCCACGGTTCGACTTCGCCGCCGATGAACCCTTCTTCTACATGGTTGTCGACGAGCCCACCGGCCTGATCCTGTTCATGGGCGTGGTCCGGAACCCGTTGATGGAAGAATAGCAAGGTGAGGCAAGCAGTTCAACACTTCAGAAAAAAGGGGACTGTTACCTTTTCAACACGCGCGGAGGTATCTCATTCCAGCGAAGCAGACTGTATCAAAATGTCCAATGGATCTCATTCCCGC
>CAZYOC010000048.1:0-20312 GCA_964648415.1 uncultured bacterium
TCCACCTATTTCTTTAATTCCAAGGCACTTAGGCCGACTTTCGCATAAACCGAGTATATACTATATACAAGAACAGTAACTGTTTGCCAAGTTTTTGCTTATACCCGGGCAGCGATGGACCAATTACAGCTTTACCACCCCTTGGGGGTCATCGTTCAGGGCGATGAATAGTATTCCACGTCACCTCAAGCTGCCCGGGGCAAATAGAGTTTGGGGGACATAAGCCACTTCTTTAATGCGCGCCGCGGGTGCGGGCGTCACGCTCCACCGTAGCCACCAGCGCCCTCAACCGGCCCACGATCGCCTTGAGGATGCCCTGGGTGATCTCGACGTGGTCGGCGAGAATGTCGATGAAGTCTTCCTTGTCGATCCGCAGCACCCGTGTCTCCTCGAGGGTCTCGGCGGTAACCATGCGGGGCTCGTCGTCGAACAGCGCCCAGGTGCCGAACACGTCCTTGTACCCGGCGATCATCACGTCGGTCCCGTCACGGTGCAACCTCACCTTCCCCTCGATCACCATGTACATCGAGTCCGGGATGGCGCCTTTCTTGAAGATGACGGTCTTCTCCAGGCAGGTCACCTCTTCGGTGATCGCCGCGAGATAGGCCAGGTCCGACGTGGGAATGGGCTGGAACACGTCGATGTCCTGCAGGAAGATGACTTTTTCGACTACGGTCAGCATGGGGTATTTCGTTTCACCATCGTTTGTTGCCGCAAAAATGCGTTGCTTTGTTCACGAATGCAAGCAACGCCACAGGTTATTTCAGGCTGCGAAACGCCAGCTTCGCCGTCTCACGCACCATGGGGTCGTGATCGCGAAACCGTTCTTCCGCAACGGAAGCCAGTTGTGTTGCGCCCAGCTCCTTCAATCTGAACAAGGCACAGGTTCTCAGCCAGGAGTCCTCGCCGTTAACCAGCTCGCGCAGGCATTCCTCTTCATTCGGAACCATGAAGCCGTAAAGCTCCTGCGCTTTTTCCAACTCCTCGAGGGGATTGCTGCGTTCCGCGAGCGGCAGAATCACTCGTTTGAACCTGTAATCCAGCACATTGTCAAGAAACTCCAGGGCGTTGGCGCGCAGGTCGGCCTTCTCGTTGGTCACCCCCAGGTATGCGTTGTACATATCGTCGGGGTCATAACGCAGGGACAGCAGACGGAAGATGCGTTCCAGGGTTTTCGCGCGTTTCTCGTCGAGTGCGCGAAGCAGCAGGTCCAGCGCCACCCGTTCTTTTCCAGCCTCCGGGACAGCAAGCGCATTCCTCAGCGCGCTTCGCAATACGGTTTTACGCGAGTACTCCCGGGCTTCCGCCAAAATACGTTTTTCCACCAGCTTGGTATGAAACTCGAGCGCTTCGTAGCGGTCCCGGATCTTGCTCAAGGCTCGCACAACAGCATCACGCAGCGCAATCGAAGGCGTATCCATGTACTGTTGCAGCGCATCGACCGCCGCTTGCGTGGCGATACGTTGCAGCACGTCCGGAATGGCCATGCGGATGCGCCGGTCTTCACGTGGACTGTCCAGGCGTTCGAGCAACGGTCTCACCACTGCATCGCCATGGTTGGCAAGCGCTTCCTGCGCGTAGCTGCGTACACGTTTGGTACTGAGATGAGCAGTAAGTGTAGGGACAAACTCCTCGCTCCGGGTCTGTCCCGCAGCGCTGACCGCCTGGCGAAGAACTCGAAGCGACGTGTCGCCCAGCAGCAAATGCAGATAGGGATACAGCTCCGGATCATTCGCCGTTCCCAGAATCCGTGAGAATTCTACTTTGAAGAAACTCAGCTCCTCGCCGGAAAGGTGGCGCTGTTCCACATCGTGATGAACCCGGCGGAAGGATTCGCGGACCTGGCTCTGCGCATTCTCGGCGATCACCTGGTCCATGCTCATGGCGGCGACCATCAGCGCGGCAAGACGAGTCCTCAGATCGTCATCGTTCACATAACGTTGATACATGGCTTCAACGTCGTCTGCTGCAAGGATTCTGTAGCGAACCGCCTCGATGCGCACCTGTTGATTGGGATGGCTGCACAGCCGTTCGACCTTCTCGCCCAGGTCCATCTTCTTCTGACGGCGCGCCAGAGAGAGCGTTCGCACCAGCACCTCTTCCCCGTCCTTGTCCAGCAGATTCGCCAGGTAGGGCGTCAGCCGGTCGCTTCGCGTGTGTTCGATCAATGAGAGCACATACAGGATCTGCCGTTCATTGTCGCCGTCGAGCACCCTCAGCAGCCCTTCCAGCACCCCGGCGTCCTCCACCGCGACCGTCTCCTCGTGGAGCTGGATGGTTCGCTTTTCGATGGCGCGCCGGAACGCCCGGACGTACTCCCGCCGGACTTGGACGTTGACAAACAGCCACACCAGCACGAGCGCGACAATCAGCATACTGATCGCCGGAATGCCCAGCCCCAAGACGCCTGTCAACAGAATTAACAGCAACCCGCCCAGGCCTGTGGCGAAACTGTCGACAAAAATATCAATGAATGCTTTGACACGGTTTTTGATATTCGCGGGGACCGGCAACGCCAGCAGCTCCACACCGGCCTTGTGGATGGATTGTTTCAGGCTGCCGTCGCTGAGCTTGATCAAGACCGCCGACCAGAGCGCGCCGCTGCCGAGCACCGCCACCGCGCCCAACAGAACCCCCACCGGGAGGAAATACAGCGACGTCGCCACACCGAAATTCTTGATCACCCGGCCAGTGAGAAACACCTGGATCAACAGAGAGACCACATTAAAGGTGGATAGCCAGAACCCGAAGAACTCGGTCAGTTGATCCTGATCCTCAATGAGACCACTTGCGACGGCGTTGTACTGGTAATCCACCAGGTTGGCGACCACGACCGCGATTCCGATCAGGAGCATCCAATAGGTCAAATGGCGTGAGGCGAAAATCAGTTGCAGGGTGTTTTGCTTCGCTTGCCTGCTGCGTACACGGCGGCGGCGGCGCAGTTGTTCGGTGTACTGGTCCCGTGCGCTGGACGACCAGATCAGCCGCACCAGTCCCCAGGCAAGGACGAGGTATCCCACTCCCAGCAGCAGCACATGCTCGGTGCCGACCAGCGAAGTAACCAGTTGCGTGATATAGCCGCCGAAGATGCCGCCGGTGATCGCTCCCGCCCCAAGTAAACCGAAGAGCCGCTTGGCTTCGCGGGCGTCGAATACATAATTCGCCATCAGCCAGAATTGCGAGGTGACCAGCACGCCGAAAATCGCCACCCAGACCCAGAACAGGTAGAAGAACCAGGGCTGCTCGTATCCGGAACGCAGCAGCAGCCAGAAGCCGAGTAGGCTGACGATGCTGATGGTCATGGTCCAGCCGATCAGCCGGTCCAGTCTCATCCGGCTGGACACTTTGGCGTAGAGCGCGACCAGCAGAGCTGACCCAACAGCCACCAGAATAAAGACATAGGGCAGCGCCTCCACTCCGACTACCGTGAGGAACAGAGAGGTCCGCACCGGTTTGATCACCAGCAGCGTGGCAATCAACAGGAAGATATATACGGACATCAGCGCAACGCGCTGTCCCTCGCCGGGATGGATGTTCAGGGCTTTTCGGAACCAGGCCGCCATGCCGGGAAAATAGGCCACCACGGTTGGTTTCGCCAAGGCGCGCCGAGGTCTTCACGGCGAAAGAAACGCCTTTTTCCGATTGCCAACCCTCTCGCCTGTTCCGTAC
The DNA here is from genome assembly GCA_964648415.1 of uncultured bacterium. GTDB lineage: Bacteria > Electryoneota > Electryoneia > Electryoneales > Electryoneaceae. The sequence continues at coordinate 3,670 of CAZYOC010000048.1, forward strand.
AATCAAGAGAACACTGAGGATCACCAACAGGAGCACCCAACTCTCCATGTGCGGCATCTGCGGTATGATCGCCTTTGATGAACGAAAAGCCATTGACCCGGGCCTGCTGGACCGGATGACCGATTCCATGGCGCACCGCGGCCCCGACGGGCGCGGCGTCTGGCTTGGCGACGGCGCCGGCCTGGGCCACCGCAGGCTCGCCATTATCGACCTTGAGGGGGGCTCGCAACCCTGGGTGCTCGATGACGGGGCGGTGGTGTTCGTCTATAACGGTGAGCTGTATAACCACATCAATTTGCGCAAAGAGCTCGAGGCCGCCGGCGTTACCTTCCGCAGTCGGTGCGACACGGAAGTCGCGCTGAAAGCCCTCCTGCACTGGGGAGTTGATGAGGCGCTGGATCGTTTTCGCGGGATGTTCGCGTTTGGACTCTGGGAGGCCCACGAACGGCGTCTCACTCTGGCCCGCGACCCCATTGGCGTCAAACCCCTGTACTGGGCCGTGCATGACGGCGTCATCCGGTTCGGCAGCGAGATCAAGGCGATCCTGACCGATCCTTCGTTCCCGCGTACCCCCGACCCTACCGCTATTGTCAATTACCTGGCGCACTACCGGCTATCCTTTGAAGGTCGCTCGTTTTTTCAAGGCATTTATGAGGTTCCCGCCGCCCATTACATCCAGTGGAACGGCTCGCGTCGCACCGAGAAACGCTACTGGCGCGCCCCGCGGATTCGCGAGCAGGACAAGGAGGATCCCGGCAAGGTGAAGGCGGCGGAGACGTTTCACGCCAAGCTCGACCTGGCGGTACGCCGCCGGCTGATGGCCGATGTGCCGGTGGGCGCGTACCTGTCGGGCGGGATCGACTCCTCCGCCCTGGTGAGGCTGATGAAACAGCACCACAAAGGCAAGCTCCAGACATTCTCCATCGGTTTCGAGCAGCAGGGATACAACGAATTCGCCTACGCCACCGCGGTAGCGCAGGCGCTCGACATTCCACACAAACAGCTTACACTTACCGAAGAAGGCTATTTCAAGGAATTTGAGGAGCTGATCCGCATCAAGGACACGCCCCTGTCCGTACCGAATGAAGTCCCGATGAAGTTCCTGGCGCGCATTATGAAGAGCCGCGTGTCGGTTGTGCTGTCCGGCGAAGGCGCCGATGAGCTGCTTGGCGGCTATACTCATCTTGTCCGTAGTCCTCACGACTATCTGACCAGCCTTCGGATCATGAAGGGCAAGGATGGCCTGTCCCCTCAACAACGCGGCCGCTTTTCCGCCACTCTGCAAGCTCTCTATGGAGCGTCGCAGTTTCAATCTCAGCGCCAACAGTTTCTCCCCTTGTACCAGTGGACTCCTCCTCAGGAACGGCGTGAGCTGATTGGAACCGCGCTGGATATTGACGCGGCGGAAAAAGAGATCGACGAGTTCTGGATAAAAACCTGGGACGAGTTGGCATCCTCCCATTTGAACGTCTACGAGAATGTTCTGCATATCCTCGAAGAGATCCATCTCTCCGCGCTGCTCTCGAGGCTGGACGCCACCACCATGTCCTGGGGAGTTGAGGGACGGGTCCCCTTTACGGATCGGGATCTGGTTGAGTACTGTTTCTCGTTGCCGATCCAGTACAAGGTGCGGTGGACGTTCCCGAAAGAGAAACGGCAGGAAGTCATGGCGATGACGGCTCTGGAAGTTGCGGGGAAGCATGATGTTACGAAATACGTTCTGCGTCTCGCGTTTTCAGGTCAGCTTCCCCAGGAGATCCTGCTTCGTCCAAAGGCCGCATTTCCCGTCCCCCTGGATCGCTGGTTTTTCGGGAAATACCTGAACTGGGCCAAGGAACGTGTGCTCACACCGCAAATGAGCCATTATTTTGACCTTGACGTTCTGGAGAGCTACCTCGACAACAAGCGAGGCAAGGATGAGGGTATGAAGCTTTGGATGCTGACCAACCTTGGGATCTGGTTGAATGAGTATTTCTCTTGAGCGGCGCATTTCCTTAGAAATCATGGTGACATTCCTGAAAAATGTCATGCTACTCACTTGACAAGTTTTTCGTATCATCGCTACTTTGCGGTAGAAGAGCAAACCTTTCCACATTTACTTCACAGGGAGCACGAGATACTATGGCGCGGGAGCAATGCCCCGTGTGCAGCGCAAGTGATATTGAAGAGATCATTGCGTTGGACGACTACCCTCACGCCGGCGGCGGCATCGTTGTAAAAGAGAAAGCGGATGAAGTCAGCACAGGAACTCTTTCCATCGGCATTTGCCGAGTGTGCGGCTTCCTTTTTCAGTATGAGCCCGTCAGTCTTGAGATGCTCGATGAGATGGCCCATCGCCAACCTCCTCCTCTGCCACCAAGCGAAACCAGTGTGGGCTTGGCCGATGCGAACCGTTTCCTGAAGGCGCTGAAACGGTACGCTCCGAAAAAAGGCCGTGCGCTCGACATCGGTTGTGGCGCCGGGTACACCCTGGCGGCGCTGAGGGAAATGGGGTTTGAAGCGGAAGGTGTGGACGCCCGGCCGGAGGCCGTAAAACTGGCCGAGGACCGTGGCTTCAAAGTCAAGCTGGGCCGTTTCGAGACGGATATGTTCCCCGATGAGCGCTACGACCTGGTGGTCGCGCGTTCCGTGCTGGAACATACCATCGATCCGCTGACTCTGTTGTCCACCATGGTCAACCTTCTCAAACCCGGCGGCATCCTTGCCCTGGGCACACTGAACATGGATCATGTGATCCATCGCTGCACTTTTGGCGGCTTCACCTTCCATCGAGGCTCTTATTGGAGCTCGCCCACCTTGAGGTACGCCCTGACTTTACAGGGACTCGACCTGCTGGGTGGCTACGAGGAAACCGAGATCGCCATGTTCGGCAAGAAAGCGGATAAGGGCGAAGATGAGGTCGAACCCGTTCCGCCGCCCAGCGATTTTCTGGATTCCATCTATGATGAAGTGGATGAGTTTCTGGAGCGCAAGGAACGCATCGCCGACATGCTGCCCGATATGATCGCGAGCCGCTTCCCTGATGGCATTACCGTGCTCGGGGCGGGCGTCGCAACGGTGGACATGCTGTACTACACCGGCATGTTCGATCAGATCAAGAAGGTTGTCACGACGAACAAGAAGCGTTACGGCGCTGTGTTGGGCGGCAGCGACCTGGTGGTGCACCCCTTCGAGAATGTCAAGCCGGCGGCGCGCGATGTCATTATGATCACCTCGGAGAAACACCAGGAGCTGATGATGGATCGTCTGGAACCGCACCTGGATAAAGGGGCGCGAGTGATACGCTATTCTCCGGAGATCGAGATCATTTGATCTGGACCGACCACGAACCTGGATATTTCGCGCAACAGGTGGCTTGGCCCGGAGCAAATGGTGTTGTGTCCATCGGTTAAAATGGGAGGCGTCGCAAAGAACATATCGGGCCATGCAACCAAACTGTGCTCATAGCACGCTTTTATATTGGTGAAGAACGATTGCTCGTGAAATACCCGGGCTAAGAAAAAGCCGGCTGCTGAAATGTGCAGTCGGCTTTACTTGTACAGGGCACGAAACACCTACCTGGTGAGCGACGCCCCTCGTTTCTCCTCGAAATCCTTGAAATGCTGCAACGTGGTCGTCTCGAGGAAATCCTCCAGGCTCTTCAAAATCACGTGCCATTTCTCATACAGCGGACACGGGCTCTCCGGACCACAATCCTCATGCCCGGACAGGCAATGCTTGTGGCGATTCAGGTCTTCGAAGATGGAAACGATGTCGTAGAGCCGGATGTTTTCAGGATCTTCCGCAAGCGAGAAGCCGCCGCCGATGCCACGACTGGTCTTGAGGATTCCTTGATTCTTCAGGGTGTTGAGGATCTTCAGCAGGAAACGTTTCGGGACTTTGGTCGCCTCGGAAATCTCGTCGGATCCCACTCGAGTGTCGCGGTCTTTCGTAGCCAGGTAACCCAATGCGCGTATCGCATACTCCGACGTGGTCGTCAACATAAATGTAAGCCTCCTCCCTTGGTCACCTGTGTAAGCAGCATAGTAGTACTATTGGGTGAAAAAGTCAAGAAGTACCTTGTGAAGGAATGGAACAAAATGCTCACTAATGAGAGGAAAGACACGGAGTTAGCCGGCAACAAACACTCACTTCAGGAAACAGGAGCTAACAGCTCTTCCGCTTCATGGACGGAATCGCTCACATCATCCAGCATTTCTTTCGCGTCCGACAGATCGAAACCCAGCTCTTCCCAGGCGGTGTCGCTGAACAGTTGCGGCATGACCGGGATGCCGTTCTCGTATCCCTGGTTGTTGCAGATCCCGTTGGCCACATTCACCAACTGGCTGACCTGGCGGGTTTCCGTTTCCGGATGGATGGGGAAATGGTGCTGATCGACAGCCAGCTCCACCGCCTCCTCCATGCGCCACCATTTCTGGATATACAATGCGCCCAGCTCCGCGTGATCAATCCCGAAGGTTTCTTTCTCCTGTACATGCAACGGTTTGTCCACTTCGGCGGCTTTGACCAGAAAGCTGTGATACTCTTCCGGGATCAGGTAGCCGAACACCATAATGCCGACATCGTGCAGCAAACCGGCGACGTAGGCTGTCTCGCGGTCCAGGATTTTCGCCGTGCTGCGGGCGGCCAGTTTTTGTGTCAGCAGGGCAACCGCCAGGTTGTGTCGCCAGAACTTACGCTGGTCAACCAGTTCCTGGTCCCAGAAGAGGTTGCTGAGTTGCACGGCGTACACCAGTTTGCGCACTTCCGCCAGACCAAGGCGTACGATGGCCCCGCGAAGGTTCTCCACATTGTGGCGGCCGCCGCCGTACAAAGCGCTGTTGGCGAGTTGAATGACCTTGCCGGAAAGGGCGGGTTCCGTGGACAGAAGACTGGCCACGGCATTGATAGAAATGTTCGGATCCTTGATTAACTCATCCAGTCGAATCAACACATCAGGCAACGGCGGCAAGTCGGCCTTCAGCGACAATTGGTGAATGATGGTATCTCTCACAGCTTCTCCAAGCTATCCAGTCCCAACGCCTGCACCAATTTCGTTAATAATTCTTCGCTGGTAAAGGGCTTTGTGATGTATTGTTTCGCACCCGCTCGGATGGCGTCAATCATCTTTTCCTTTTGCGTCACGCCGGTAAGCATGATCACGGGGATGTCCTTGAAGCGCCCGTCCGCCTTGGCGGCCTGCAGAAACTCCATGCCGTTCATCTCAGGCATGATCCAGTCCAGCAAGATCAGGTCGACCTTGCCTTCCATTTCTTCGAGCAGATGCAGCCCCGCCTTGCCGTCTTCGGCTTCAAGCAGCTCAGCGTCGATCACATCCACAATATGTCGGACGATTTTCCGAATGGTCGGATCATCGTCTATGAACAGTACTCTCATAGTCTCGTCCCCAACATGGCGGTGTTGTTTACTTCTGCATCAAGAGTGACCTGAGTCAAAAGTAACAGCAGGCGCGGTTCTATCACAGAACGAATATCCTGAAAGCGATCCCCGTGGAGCCCGTGATCCCCAGCGCGCTCTCAACCGCCGCGCCAACAAACAGTCTGGTTACCTGTAGAAAACAACATACGTAATTCTCTACCCAATCGCACCTTGCGCTGGACACCAGGCTACTTCCCCGCTCTCTCGCGTCTCGATAAAAAACGCTTCGGCAAGACAAAACCCGGGAACTGCGAACCCGCTGTGATAATGCGCACGAATTGGGACCGGACAGCTTCTTACTTTTACAAAAGCAGAGCCGAATCACATGCATGGCGCGTCTGAAAGCTGTATATTCTCAGCAGTATGTATAAGCGGAGTTTTCTCGCACGGACCAAATGCTCATTCTTAATAATTCCAAGTGTTTCCGCACGACAGCTTCGGTACGGTTTCCCATTCGAGCAGACATTTGGTTCAGGATAATTGGTGTTCCTTGCTTTTTCGGCGATCCAGCGGTCAATGCGAAGTTGGGTTGAGTCGCCGGGAACATGGAATCTGTGAGAAAAACTCGTTGGTTCGGACACGATTCACTCAGTTCCGGTTTGTCGCCGGCAAACCGTTGACCATAGACGTGGAACCAGACCATGAAACACCGCATTGTCCCAATCCTCATTGTCGTAACGTTTGTCCTCGCCGGGACGGCTCAGGCGCAGCCGCCGGCGAATTTCAACCTCTTCTCCCCTGCCAACGGCGCCACGGTTCTCAACGATACGGTGTATGTCTGGTGGAACGCCTCGGTGGATCCCGACGGCGGCCAGCTCCTCTATCACGTCAACTGGTCCACACATTCCGACTTCGCCAGCTTCTACAGCGGAACCACGCTGAACAATTATTTCGCCATCACCGACCTGGCCGACCAGATCATGTTGGAATACGAACAGAACGACGAATTGGACGAACTGCCGGATTCAACCCATATCTATTGGCGGGTGAAGGCGGTCGACGATGAAAACGACGAGACCTGGGCGACTCCGCAGGCTGGCTGGTGGTTCTATGTCGCACTGAACCAACCGCCGGGCGACTTCAGCCTCCTCCAACCCCAGGACGAAGACACCTGCTGGACCGGCGACACCACTCTTGTGTGGCAGTCCACGTCCGACCCGGACGGACTGAATATCAATTACCGGGTCTACATGGCCACCGACTCGCTATTTACGGAGAACCTGATCAGTCCGATTACAGGCGACACCACCTATACCCGCAACGGCATGACCGACGATGAAACGTATTACTGGAAAATCATGGCCACCGACGGCCAGCCCCATGGACAAACCTGGTCGAATGAGGTCTGGGAGTTCCATGTCTACATTCCCGAACCGCCGACTTCCTTTAACCTGCTGACACCAGCGGACGAGGATACGGTCTGGCAGACCAACGCCACCCTGACCTGGCAGGCGTCCACCGAACCGGACCCCGATGACAGCCTGTTCTACCGTATCTATTGGGCGACCGATGCGGCGTTTACCCAGGATCTCGACTCCGCCGATGTCAACCCTCCCACGACGCAGGTAGATATCGCCGGCCTGTCGGATGATCAGACGTATTTCTGGAAAGTCAAAGCCATTGACACCAACAGCAACGGAACCTGGAGCAACCAGACCAACGAGTTCCATGTCTTCGTCAATGAACCGCCCAACGCCTTTGATCTGTCCGCTCCCCCCAACTTGTCGGTACAGGGCGATGACTCGATTACGGTGAGCTGGACCGCATCATCCGATCCCGACCCGAACGACGCGGTCACCTATCATGTGCAATGGTCGCTGCATGATGACTTTTCCTCCTACTGGAGCGGCGAAACAACGAATACCACCTATGACCTGAACGACGAAGCCGACCAGGCTCCCATGGAGCTGGACGAGCTGACCGATGATACCCTCTACTACTGGCGTGTCTATGCGGAAGACAATTACGGCTTCCAGACCTGGGCGACTCCGGACACCGGCTGGGCGTTCTACACCCAGTACCACCCGGACCCGCCGCGTCCCTTCAACCTGACCGGACCCGCCGACGGCGACACCTGCTGGACCGGTGATACAACCCTGACATGGCAGGCGTCCAGCGATCCCGACCCGGGCGATCCGGTGCAGCATTATGTCGTCTGGTGGGCCACCGACGCCGCGTTCACGCAAAACCTGGACAGCGCCACGGTCAACGTACCCAACCTGTCCTTCGACCTGAACAATCTTACGGACGACACCGAGTATTACTGGAAGGTTCGCGCTCAGGACGGCAACACCAACGGAACCTGGTCCACTCAAACCTGGTCGTTCCACGTTTACATCCCGCAGAATCCCGGCGCGTTTGCCCTGGCCACACCAGCAGACGGCGCAACCATCGCCAATGACACGGTGACCGTCACCTGGACCGCCTCAACCGACCCGGACCCGGGCGATCCCATTACGTATCATGTCGAATGGTCGCAGCAGAGCGATTTCTCGTCCTCCTACACCGGCAGCACGAGCAACACCACGTTCGATATTACCGACTTGCAGGACCTGATGCCGGAGCTGGACGAGCTGCCGGACGACATCACGCTGTACTGGCGGGTACGTGCAGTGGACCGCTTCGGCCTGCAGACCTGGGCCACGCCGCAAGCCGGCTGGAGCTTCGATATTTACATCCCCGACCCGCCCAATCCGTTCGACCTCGCCGCTCCGGCGAACAACGACACCTGCTGGACCGGCGACACGACCTTCGTCTGGCGCACCGCCACCGAGCCCGATCCCGGCGACGCCATCCAGTCCCACAAAATCTGGTGGGCCACCGACCCCGCCTTCACACAGAACCTGGACAGCGCCTCGGTCAATGCGCCGGACACGTCGTACACGTTGAACAACATGCTCGACGACGAGACCTACTACTGGAAAGTCCGGGCGCAGGATGGCAACACCGAGGGAACCTGGTCCAACCAGACCTGGAACCTCAAAGTGTACATCCCGGAGTTTCCGGGGGCGTATACACTCGCCTCGCCTCCAGACGGAGGCGATGTCCACAACGACACGGTGACCGTTTCCTGGAATCCCAGCACCGACCCCGACCCCGGCGATCCAGTCACGTATCACGTGGAATGGTCGGTCCACAGCGACTTTTCCAGCTTCTACACCGGCTCGACAAGCGACACGTTCTATACCATCAATGACCTGGCGAATCAACTCATGCCTGAACTGGATGAGTTGCCCGACGACACCACGATCTACTGGCGGGTACGGGCGGTGGACCGTTTCGGGCAGCAGACCTGGGCCACACCGCAGGCTGGCTGGTCGTTCAACGTGTATCTGTTCGAGCCCCCGGCGGCGTTTGACCTGGTTTCGCCACTCAACTCCGACACCTGCTGGACCGGCGACACCACCCTGGTCTGGCAGTCCACGACAGACCCGGATCCCGGCGATCCGGTGCAGCGCTACGTCGTCTGGTACGCCACCAATCCCACCTTCAGCGACAACCTGGACAGCGTTTCCGTCAACGCACCGGACACAACGCTGGACCTGGTCAACCTGATCGACGATGAAACCTACTACTGGAGCGTACGCGCACAGGACGGCAACACCAACGGAACCTGGGCGAACCAGACAAATCACTTCAAGGTCTACGCTCCGGAAGCGCCCGGCGCTTTCACGCTGGAATCGCCCATAAATGGCGCAGTGATTGACGATGACACTGTGACAGTACGCTGGTCCGAGTCCACAGATCCCGACCCCAACGACCTGATCACCTACCAGGTGCAGTGGTCGGAGTACAGCGACTTCTCGAGCTTCTACACCGGCTCGACAACCGACACCTTCTTCGTGATCAGCGACCTGCAAAACCTGCTGATGCCGCCGGGTGAAATCGACGAGCTGCCCGACGACACCACGATCTACTGGCGAGTGCGCGCGGATGACCGTTACGGCGAGCAGACCTGGTGTACTCCGGCAGCAGGCTGGTCCTTCGATATCTACATCACCCAGCCGCCCGACCCCTTCGACCTGCTGCATCCGGGCGACGGCGACACCTGCTGGACCGGCGACACGACATTGACCTGGCAAGCGACCACCGACCCCGACCCGGGAGACGCCATCCAGGATTACGTCATCTGGTGGGCGACCAACGCCACCTTCACTCAGAACCTCGACTCCTCCACGGTCCCGGCCGGGCAGACCACCTATGACCTGAACAATCTGACCGATCATACCACCTATTACTGGAAAGTCCGCGCGAACGACACGAATACTACCGGACGCTGGTCCTCGCAGACCCGTTCGCTGCATGTTTACATCCCCCATCCGCCCAACGCGTTCAACCTGTTGAGCCCGGCGGACGGCGACACCTGCTGGGACGGCGACACCACGCTGACCTGGCAGGCGGCGGTTGATACGGACCCAAACGACGCCGTGGAATATGTCGTCTGGTGGGCCAGCGACGCCGCCTTCACGCAGGATCTCGATTCGGCGACGGTCGCGGGCACATCGCACCCGCTGAACAACCTGCCGGACAACAGTACATGGTACTGGAAAGTCCGGGCGCAGGATCTGTACACCACCGGAACCTGGTCCAGTCAGACAAACAGCTTCCATGTCTACATCCCGGACGACCCGACAGCGTTCAACCTGGCGGAACCGACGGATGAAGCGATCGTCAACGATGATACCGTGACGGTCCGCTGGACCTCCTCCACCGACGCCGACCCGGGCGATGTCATCACCTACACTGCCCATTGGTCCCTCGATCACGGGTTCGCCACCTATTACCAGGGCTCCACCACCGACACGTTCCTGACCATCACCGACATGGCGGACCTGATGCCGGAGCTGGACGAGCTGCCGGACGATGCGAGAATCTACTGGCGGGTGCGTGCGGCCGACCGGTTCGGGACGATTGTGGACGGTACGCCCTCCTCCGGTTGGTCGTTTTACGTAGCTGCGGAGCCCGATCCGCCGCAACCCTTCTCGCTGCTGAACCCGGGCGATCTGGACACCTGCTGGACCGGCGACACGACGCTGACCTGGCAGGCGGCCACCGACACCGACCCGGGCGACAACATCACCTATAAAGTCTGGTGGGCGACCGACGCGGGCTTCACGCAGAACCTGGACTCCGCCTCGACAGCCAATACGACGTACAACCTGACCAACCTGCTGGACGACGAAACCTACTGGTGGAAGGTGCGGGCGCAGGACACGAATACCAGCGGGACGTGGTCGACCCAGACCTGGCGCATTCCGGTCTACCTGCGGGAAGCGCCCGGCGCGTTCACCCTGGCCTCCCCCGCCGACGAGGACACGGTCCACTACCCAAGCCAGCAGATCATCTGGAATCCGTCGACAGACCCCGACCCGGGCGACTCCGTAAGCTACCGGGTGGAATGGTCCATGCACAGCGATTTCAGCGCGCTGAACACCGCCACAACGGGCGATACATCCTACACCCTGAGCGACCTGATCAACCAGGCGCCGGGCGAGTTGGACGACCTGCCCGACAGTACGCATATCTACTGGCGAGTGGTCGCGCTGGACCGTATCGGTAACGAGACCACCTGTACGCCCAACACCGGCCGCTCCTTCTACACCCGCTTCTGGGTGGTCCCCGAACCGTTCAGCCTGTTGAGCCCCGGCGACGGCGACACCTGTTTTACCGGCGATACCACACTCACCTGGGAAGCCACCACCGACCGCGACCCGGGCGACACCATCACCAATTACGTGGTCTGGTACGCCACCAATCCGGCGTTCACGCAGAACCTGGACTCACTGATCACCGTCGGCCCGGTAACGTCCATCGACATCAATAACCTGAACGACAATACGACGTATTACTGGAAGGTGCGGGCCAACGACACCAACACCGACGGCCGCTGGTCCTCGGAAACCTGGAGCCTGCGGGTCAGCATCCCCGGCGCGCCGGGAGCGTTCACTTTGGCCGGACCGGCCGACAGCAGCTCCATCGCCGACGATACCGTAACCGTCTACTGGAACCCGAGCATCGATCCCGACCCGGGCGACACCATCACCTATTCCGTGGAATGGAGCACTGATCCCACGTTTACTTCATCCTATACTGGAACCACACGGGATACGTTCTACACCATCAACGGCCTGCAGGATCAGCTCGACGAGATCCCGGAAGACTCCACCATCTACTGGCGTGTGGAAGCGGTTGACCTGGTAGGCCTTTCAACCACTGGCACTCCCACCAGCGGCTGGTCGTTTACCGTCTACTTCATTGATCCACCGCAGCCGTTCTCGCTGCTGAGTCCCGGCGACGGCGACACGGTCAGCTACGGCGGCGACACGACACTGGTATGGGAAACCGCCATCGAGCCGGACCCGGACGATTCCACCGAGTACGTCGTCTGGTGGGCCTACGACAACGCCTTCAGCAGTGGGCTTGATTCCATCACCACCTCCGACACCACGTATCACATTGCCGGTCTGCTCGACGATTCCACCTATTATTGGAAAGTTCGTGCGCAGGACAACAACAGTTCGGGAACGTGGTCTACGGAGACCTTCAGCTTCTACGCCAACTTCCCCTCCCAACCGGAGGCCTTCAGCCTGCTGAACCCGGTGGACGACGACACCAATTTCAGTGGTACGGCGACGATGACGTGGGAGGAAACCTACGATACCGACCCGAACGACGACGTCACCTACCGTATCTGGCTGGCGGCGGACAGCACCTTCAGCCTGGACGCCGATTCCTCGAACACCGGCGCAGACACTGCGTATACGTTCGACGTCATCAACGGCGTCTCCTACTGGTGGAAAGTACGCGCGCAGGACACCAATTCGGCGGGAACCTGGTCCGACGAGATCTGGACGCTGCATACCAACGTCACCGATGCGCCCGCGTATTTCGACCTGGCGGAACCGGCCATGCTGGACTCCGTGCAGAACGATACCGTGACCGTGACCTGGCAGCCGGCAATCGATCCCCAGGGCGGGCAAGTAACCTATGAAGTTGAATGGTCGGCAGACTCGCTGTACGGCGTCTCCTTTACCGCCACCACGAACGACACCTTCTACACCATCAGCGACCTGTCCAATCCGGTTTTCTGGGGCGAGGAGCTGGACGAATTGCCGGATGACGCCCAGGTGTACTGGCGAGTACTGGCGACCGATGAACAGGGCTACCAGACCCGCAGCCAGCCGGTGGCGGGCAACCGCTTCAACGTCTACCTGTTCGATCCGCCCACGGCATTCAACCTGCTCGATCCGCCGGATCAGAGTACCGTGCATGGCGCGGATACTACGCTTGCCTGGGAGAGCGCCCAGGAAGTCGATCCGGGCGATACGCTGGGTTACGTGGTCTGGTGGGCGCTGGACGACAGCTTCGCCATGAACGCGGATTCGGCAACCGTTACCGACACCAGCTACAACGCGACCGGCCTGATCAACGACGTCACTTATCACTGGAAAGTCCGCGCCCAGGACAGCAATACGCCCGGCACCTGGTCCACCGACACCTTCACCTTTGACGTGGACAACCCGAACGCCCCGGAAAGCTTCACCCTCGGTCTGCCGGTAAATGGCGAACAGGCGCACAACGACACGGTGCTGGTTCGCTGGTATCGTTCATCCGACCCGCTGGGCGGCGGCGATATGACCTACACCGTGGAATGGTCGCTCAACCCGCAGTTTGCCAACGCATATACCGCAACCACTACGGATTCGGCGTATTTCATCACCGACCTGGCCGACGCGATCAGTGATCTGGATGAGCTGCCCGACGACATCACCGTATACTGGCGTGTCCTCGCCACCGCCGCCGGCGGATTGCAAACGTACTGCTCCCCGGTTGATGGCTGGACCTTTGATGTCTACCTGTTCGAGCCGCCGACCGAATTCACATTGGTTGAACCTGCCGACGGCGACACGGCCTGGGCAGACTCGATGCTCGTTGTCTGGACACCGTCCACCGACCCCGACCCCGGCGACAGCGTCCTCTACGAGATCTGCTGGGATACCGACCGTAACTTCTCCGAACCGTGTTCGACAGACGTGCATGCCGACACCAGTTATTACATCACCGGCCTGCATGACGATTCCGTCTATTATATCAACATCCATGCGTTTGACACCCACGGCCATGATGTCTATACGGATACTGTAGCAATCTATGTTTTCATTCCCGATGGCCCGGCTCCTTTTGAGCTGCTGACCCCGGCGGACGGCGAGGTGGTGCAGGAGGACACGGTCAGCGTCACCTGGTCCTCCACCAGCGACGCCGATGCGCTGGAGCAGTTTGTCTACCAGGTGCAATGGTCGCTCGATCCGGCTTTCGGAGATTTCTTCTACGCCGACTCGTTGACTGATACGACCTTCACCATCACCGACCTGCAGCAGGTCTTCGCAAGCCGTGATCTGGATGAGCTGCCGGACGACTCCACCATTCACTGGCGGGTCAAAGCGTACGACATCTTCAGCGCGCAGCGCTTCGCCGATCCGGCCGGCGGATGGGAGTTTACTGTCTACCTGCCGGAAGCGCCGTCGGCGTTCAGTCTGATCAGCCCGGCCGACGACGACACCTGCTGGACCGGTGACACGACCATGGTCTGGGAACGCTCCATTGATCCCGACCCCGCCGCCACCATCGAGTACCTGCTGATTACCGCGGCGGATGAGGCGTTTACACAGGATCTCGATACGGTCGCAACCGCCGACACCAGCTATGCCTTCACCGGTCTGCCGAACCACACGGACCGGTACTGGAAAGTCTACGCCCGGGACAACGACGGCCTGGGAACCTGGTCGGACCAGGCGAACCTGCTGCACGTCTTCGTGCCGCTCGCACCGGAACCCTTCGAGCTGGTCAGCCCGACCAGCGGGACCGTGTTCCATCACGATTCGGTGCAAGTGACCTGGCGCAGCACCACCGACAGCGATCCGGGCGATGCCGTGCGTTACCGGGTCGAGTGGTCCGAAAACATGAACTTTAGCAATAGCGCCACCTTCGAGCTGCAAGACACCACGTTCCTGATCACCGAACTGCCCTCGCTGGTGCAAAGCGGCCCGGATGATGAAGGTGAGATGCAACGGCTTGAGCGTCGAGGACGCGGTTCCGGCCGTTCAGAGACAGAGGCCGGCAGTCGCAGGTCATCAACCACGGTGTCCCCGTCGGGCAGCCGAAACGGCAGCATGCAAGCGGCTTCTTCGTCGCGCCGGAAAATGTTCCAGGATGACGCGCATGGGTTTGACGGGCAAGGCGCGACAACGATCACAGGTAAACAGTCCGGGCGGAAACGCGGTGGCGACACGCACGTGATTCACGATCCAGCGTCCACCCCGGTGGTCTTCCCGGAGCACGGCGATAATGAGCTGAATGAACTGCCGGACGACGCCACCGTCTACTGGCGGGTCTACGCACTGGACCGTTACGGCATGGAGCGGGTCTGTTCGCCTGAAGCGGGCTGGGTGTTCCATACCGACATCGGCGAACCGCCGGCGGCGTTCGCGCTGCTGTCGCCCGGCAACGGGGATATCGTCAACGACACGCTCGCCGCGTTGACCTGGGAAGCCGCCGTAGATCCCGACCCGGGCGACGCCCTGCATTATGTGATCTACTGGGCGACCGATTCCCAGTTCACCACCGGTCTGGATTCCACGACGTCGAACACCGCCGGCTTCACGTTGCCCGGCCTGGAAAACCACCGTGACTACTGGTGGAAGGTTCGAGCGCAGGATACCAACTCCTACGGCACCTGGTCGAACCAGGCGTATCGCTTTTACGTGGCGCTGGAACGTCCTCCCGCGGCGTTCAGTCTCCTCAGCCCCGCCAACGGCTCCCTGGTCGACACGCGCAACGCCCGGCTTGAGTGGGAAGAAGCTGCTGAATCGGACACAAACGATACCGTGGAATACGTGGTCTACCTGTCCGACACGGACGACTTCAGCGGAGCGGTGGACTCCACCGTCACAGCGTTCACATCCACCCCGTTGACAGCGTTGCAGGACATGACGCGCTACTGGTGGAAGGTGCGCGCGCAGGATACGAACACGGAAGGAACCTGGTCCGACCGGGTGTTCTCCTTCCTGGCGCACCGTCCCGACCCGCCGGCGCCCTTCGCCCAGCTTTCTCCCGCCAACGAAGACACGGTGCGCACTCCCTTCGCGCTTCTCGAATGGGAAGAAGCGGTGGATGGCGATGCGTTTGACCAGGTAAGCTACGAGGTGATCTGGGCGCTGAGCTCCGACCTGCGCGACAGCGTGGTCGTACATACTCGAAAGACCTTCTACCTGGCCGCCGGGATGGATTCCTCCTCCAACGGCAGCCACGGCACATTGCCCGATGATTCACGGATCTACTGGAAAGTGCGCGCCTACGACCTGTTTGACCTGAGTACGCCCGCCGATCCGCCGGGCGCGGGTGTGTGGAGTTTCTACACGGATATTCCCGACGCACCGGCAGCGTTCGATCTGGCCAGTCCGCTCGACGGTGACACGCTTAATCCCGACAGCCTGGCGTTGAGCTGGAATTCCTCCATCGACCCCGACCCGTACGACGAGGTCCTGTTCCAGGTCTGGCTCGACACGCTGGCCGACTTCTCCACCGCTCAACTGATGGCCGACAGCCTGGCGGATACGACGTTCCGGATTGACGCGCTGGAAGGCTACCGGACCTATTACTGGGCCGTCCGCGCCACGGACAGCAACACCAGCGGGACCTGGTCCGACACGCTCAGCTTCTATGTCCCGTTCATCAATACCATCCCGGACCCCTGGCAGGGCACACCGACCGAGTTCGGTGTTCCCGGGACGTACCCGAACCCGTTCAACGCGAGCGCCACGATTGTCGTATCGCTGCCGGTTGCTTCCGATTTGACGGTGCGGGTGTACGATGTGCTGGGACGGCGTGTGGCGGAACTCGCCGAAGGGCGCTTCCCCGCCGGCTACCAGAAGCTCTCGTTCAATGCAAATGGACTGCCGAGCGGTGTGTACTTCCTTCACGCCGCCGTACCGGGACACATGGATGTGAAACGGCGGATTGTGCTGGTAAGATAGATTCTCTTCTGGGATGAGAGTGGGTTTTATAGTGATTCTCGAATGAAATGTCCCATGATGTCATTCCTGCGGAAGCAGGAATCCAGAATAAACAAGTACTTAAGAATCTTAGCATGTTCGATTCTTTGCAAGAACCACTATACAGGCTGTTGCACAACAGGAACCGATCTCATTCCAGCGAAGGCTGGAATC
>CAZYOC010000049.1:0-20310 GCA_964648415.1 uncultured bacterium
CGGCAAAAAGGTAACAGTCCCTTTTTCCGGAAGCGTCCATGCCACCTGTTTCGTGAAATATCCGGGTTAGGCAAGGATGCTCGCAGAATACCAACTCCCTTGCAGTTTGGCGATGCGCGCTCTTCGTTGGAAGGCTTATATTGCTGCTCACTCATGCCGATAGGAAGAAAGGAAAGGGAGCTCGCGTTCATGCGGAATCGCACGATCACAGGGATCGGCTTAGTATTGTGGGTGTTCCTCGTGGGAGGGGCGGCCGTCCAAGCCTCAACGGGGCTGGAGACGGACGTCAATTACGCGTTCTACACCTATGATGAAGCCGATGTGCCGGATCTGGGCGAGTTCCACGGTATAATGCAGGACAGTCGCGGGATTATCTGGATGTGGGGGTCGCGTGGGGCAGCGTTCTATGACGGCAGCCGGTTCCGGCACCTGACCGAGGCCGATGGTCTGCCTGCGGAGTATTGCTACAAGATCCGGGAGCACCCCGACGGCCGCATGTTCATCGGAACCTATCGAGGCCTGGCGATCTACGATGTTGCCAAAGACTCACTTTTTGTACACCCGCTGACCCAGCCGATTGGTCCCGCCCGGGATATGTATTTCTATCACGACGCCATCTTTGTCGGTTTCGATGCGGGTGTCTATTTCCTTCAGGGCAACTGCTGGCATCTCATCCCCATTTTTATCCCGAGGATGGAAGCGTCCGGTTCGATGGTAAACGCCATTACCGCCGGGCCTACACCGAGCACTGTCTGGCTGGCGACCGAAAACTCCGGCGTGGTCGAGCTGGATCTGGAGAAGACCCTGGCGGCGTTTACCCTTGAAGATCCGGACTTACAGGAAGAAATGCTCGCGCTGGGGAAAGAGGAGTTCCAGAAAAAGCATCCCGGTGTCCTGATGGAACATGGCGACCATTTCTTCTTGAGCTACAGTTCCGTAATTCAGAACTTCATTCAAGACAGGTTGCTTCATTCCTTGCAACGGCAAGTCGCCGGACGTCCTGCCGATTGGGAACGCTGGCCGGTGTATGATGTGTTCCAGACACGGGACGGGCAAAGGTATGCGCATGCACTCGGCGGCCTTTTTCAGGTCAACGACGGGGATGCGGAGTATTATGTGCCCGATGAGATCGAACGGGTTAAAACCATACACGGCGCCGGCGTGACAGACGCCGGTGACCTGTATCTGCTGACCGACCAGGGGGTCTTTCTTTGTGAAGCGGATACCATCCGGCAGTTTTCAGCCGCTTCCGGACTTCCCGGTAATACGGCGCAGTGCTTCCTGCAAGATCGCGACGGCGGCTACTGGTTCGGTCAGTCGGCCGGCGAGCTTTCTCGTCTGGCTACACAGGCCGTGCGTCTCTTTTCAGGACGAGATCATATCCTGTTGAATGACTTGGTGCGGGCGATTCCGCGGCCCGAGGGTGGGCTGATGCTCGGTGGCCCCAACGGATTCAGTGTCTACCAGAAAGGGCGCCTGAAAGCTGCACTCGAGCTGTCCGAAGGAATTCGGGACTATTCCTATGACCGACGTGGGAACCTTCTGATTGCGACCGATTTCAGTATCACGCTGGCCGACTTTCGCGCAGAACGCGGCCAAACGCTGAAGCATTTTACGAAACCAACCGAGGGCAACATTTTTGCTGTTCAAGATGCCGAAGGGATGGTTTGGGTCACCATTGCCGGCAAGCTGTTTCGCTGGGATGGGTACACCTTGAAGGAAATGAAAGACCTGCAAATCTACTCTGTGTACCCGACCAGCCTGTATGCCGCCCCGGACACCAGCCTGTATATCGGAACCTGGGTGGCGATTATTAAGATACACGGGAACCGGAAATGTATTTACCACCAGATCGGTATCTTCAAGGGCGATGTCAGCGAGCAGTTCGATTATTCAAAACCGGAAGGCCGGCAGTACCGGACAAAAGCCTATCCCCCCGGTACTTTCAATGATAACCTGGCGTCGATGTGTGGAGATGTAGGACCGGACGGCGCCAATTGGTTCGGCACCTTCAACGCCGGGATTGTACGGATTGACGGCGACTCCGTACGAATCTGGGACAGCGGCGACGGAATGCCCGGTAACCAGTTTACCTCGCTCTACAAAGATCTGAAGGGTAACCTGCACTTCCTGGGCGGAAATGGTGTCGTGCTGGTGGACGCCGACGGTGTGCGTCCGCTGGAGCTGAACCTGCCGAAAAGAGTGCAGCTCAACGATCTGGCAATTGATGACGATGGCCGGTACTATTTCGCCACTACGATGGGCTTGCTGGTCATCGACGGTGAGCGACAATTTGTGCTGGATCGTGGGTTCGGTCTGGATGAGAGCTGGATCAACAGCCTGGCGCAGACCGGTGATGGCGAAATCCTGGCCATTCAGCCCAATGGTGTCTACTCATTTTATCCCGAGGATCTGTTCGCAACACTGCCGGGCGAGTTCAATCGCCCCATGATTCGCAGTGTCCATGCCGACGGCAGGCTGTATCCGGTCACAGAAAGCATCCGGCTGGAAACCGGAGTCAGAGACTTCTCTGTAGCGTTTGCCTTGCCGACCTATCTGAACGAATCCCGCCACCAGTTTTCCTGGAAGATGGAGGGGCTGGACGCAGAATTCTCCACATGGAAAGACAGCCGTCAGGCCTCGTTTGAACGTGTGCCGCCGGGGCGCTATACCTTCCATTTGCGAGTGGTGGACGGGCTGGGCAAGCAGTCTAATCTGGCAGCACCCATCTCAATCGTTGTGCCGCCGCATTTTTACGAAACCACCGTTTTTCGCATTCTTGCCGCCATGCTGGTTCTCGCTGGGATCGCCGCGGTGTATTCCTGGCGGATGTACCAGGCCAAGCTGACCAATCTCCGGCTGGAGGCCATGGTAAAACAGCGTACCGCTGAGCTCGAACAGGCCATGACTAAACTGGAAGAGTCGAAGAAATGGGAAATTGAATCGGAACGGTTACGTGCGGTGCAGAAGATCGCCGCCTCCGTAGCCCATGAGTTCAACAACCCGTTGACCGTGGTGCAGGGCGTGTTTGATATCAAGGGCAAACAACTGCAAAACTCGAGCGATGATGCGACCGGAAAGATGCTGGAAATGGTGCCCCGACACCTGGAGCGTATGAAGGATCTGGTCCGAAAGCTTACCAGTATTACGCGCCTGCAAGAGATGGAATACACGGAAGATATTTCGATTTTTGACATTCACGCCTCCTCCGAAGCGAAGCGGGAGAATGGTGAAGCCGGTGCCGCTGCCGGCGAAGAGCGACCGAAACGGAATGATTCAGTTCCACCCGACTGACCCGAGTACATGCAGGGCCTGCAAACCATCATAGCAATGGGGAATTATGTCTCCAGGTATCTCGCATAAAGCTGGCCGGGGCAAAGTTCGCAGAACCACTCCATCCGGGTGAATCGGTTCATTAGCCAGCCATAACATATCGCCTGCGTCCCTCCGATGGCAACGGATCAGCTTGTGAAAAGTGCGTTACGGACTCCGGTGACCCGGATGATGTCTACCCCATCACGCATTCCTCACCCGGCGACCCTGTACTTTCGTACGACTGGAGTTTCATTTACGATCCATAAAGCGTAGATTCCCGGCAAGACCTGAACACAACAGCCAAGCAGGAGGATAACGGATGAACCCTCATATTTTTCGGCAGTACGACATTCGCGGCGTAATTGGCGCGGACCTGACCGAAGAGGTCGCCAGGCTGATCGGCAAAGCGTTCGCCACCTGGGTGAAGGAACGCGGCGGCGAGACGGTGGCGGTGGGACGCGACGGTCGCAGCAGCGGGCCCATGCTGGTGAAAGGCTTCAGCGAAGGCGTGATGGAGTCCGGTGTCAATGTGGTTGACCTCGGTATGGTCCCCACGCCCGTCCTTTACTTCTCCCAGTTCCACCTCGATGTGGATGCGGCGGTGCAGATCACCGGCTCGCACAACCCACCCGAGTTCAACGGGTTCAAGATGTTGATCCAGAAGGAAACCCTGTTCGGCGACACCATCCAGGAAATCTACCGGCGGATTAACAGCGAGACTTTCGCTTTCGGGGAAGGCTGGACCAAAGACAAGAACATCAAGCAGGACTACATCGACTACATCGCGAACAATATCAAGCTGAAACACGCTGTCCGCACCGTGCTGGACAGCGGCAACGGCGTCGCCGGGCTGGCTGCGCCGGACCTGTTCCGTGAGCTGGGCTGTGAACCGTTGGAACTCTTTACCGATGTCGACGGTAGCTTCCCGAACCATCATCCGGATCCGACGGTCGAGGAGAACCTGGTTGACGTGAGAAAAGCCGTGCTCGACAACAAGCTCGACTTTGGTGTGGCGTATGACGGCGACGCGGACCGGATCGGCGTGATCGACGACAAGGGCGCCATCCTCTGGGGCGACCGTCTGCTGGCGCTGTTCGCCCGGTACGTGCTGAAGGATCACCCCGGCGCGCAGGTCATCGGTGAAGTGAAATGCTCCAAAGCGCTGTATGACGACATCGCAAAGCACGGAGGCGAGCCCATCATGTGGCGCACCGGCCACTCCTTCCTGAAGGCCAAACTGAAGGAAACCGGCGCGAAACTGGCGGGTGAGATGAGCGGGCACATGTTCTTCAATGACCGCTGGTTCGGTTTTGACGATGCTATCTACGCCTCCGCGCGGCTGGCGGAGATCGTCGCCATGGAAGACAAACCGTTGTCCGAGCTGCTGGCCGATCTGCCCAATTACCCCTCCACACCGGAGATGCGGGTGGACTGCCCCGATGAGATCAAGTTCGACGTGGTCGACGAGGTTGCCAAAGAACTGAAGGCCCGGTACGACGTGGTGGACATCGACGGCGTCCGGGTGAATTTCGATCATGGCTGGGGGCTGTGCCGTCCCAGCAACACTCAGCCGGTGCTGGTGCTTCGGTTCGAGGCGGACACGGAAGAGCGGATGCTGGAGTACAAGAGGATTGTCGAGGATGTGGTCGCCGAGGTGCGCCGGCGGCTGGAAAAGTAGGCTGTCACCGGGGGTGTCAGATCTCCGCAAACAACGCTAAGGATCTGACACGACGGGATCGCGCTAAGGTTCTGACACGACAATTTGTAGCACGGGCGTCTCGCCCGTGGATTATTACGGCAGGTGGATGGCGGTAGAATTTAGGACCGGCGCCCTCGCCGGTCAAAGACAACACGGCAATTCACGTTTTTCACTTGTTTGTATTTTCGGAGGTTTCGTATATTTCTGATTCAGCGAACAGCATGACTCTGGCGGAAGCGCGTGAGTGGTGCGCCACATTGGCGACGACACATTACGAGAACTTCACCGTCGCCGGGCGTTTCCTGCCGGCCGACAAGCGTGAGGAATACTTCGCGCTGTACGCGTTCGCGCGGGGTGCAGACGACCGGGCGGACATGATCGGCGGTAGAAACGGCGTGATCCGCAACTTGGACGCTGTGCGCGTGCGCAGGCTGACGGCGCTCGAGGAGTGGCGGGAGAAGCTGGACTCGCTCTACCGTGGCGAGCCGCCGGACCATCCGGTCTTCATCGCGCTCGAACCGGTCGTGCATGCTCACGCGCTGGAGAAGGAGCTGTTTGACAGGTTGCTGGCCGCTTTCCGCATGGACCAAGTGCGTGGACGCTATGAAACCTGGGCGGATGTGCGGACGTACACAGTGGGATCGGCCGATCCGGTGGGCCGGCTGGTGCTCAGGCTGTACGGGCATCGTGACCGGGAGCTGGACCGCATGTCCGACGCCATCTGCACGGGCCTGCAACTGGTCAACTTCATGCAGGATGTTCGTGACGACTACCTGACCCGGGACCGAATCTACCTGCCGATGGAAGAATTGCAGCGGTTTAATGTCAGCGAGGAGATGTTCGCCGAGCGTCCCACACCCGAACCGCTATGCAAGCTGCTGGCGTTTCAGGCGGTGCGGTCGGAAAGGTTGTTCCTGAGAGGGCGGCCATTGCTGTATGAAGTCGCGCCGGGGCTGGGCAGGCAGTTGATTTTGTTTCACGGCGGCGGGCGGACGGCGCTGGACGCCATGCGGCGATGTGGGTTTTCCGTGTCGAGTGGTCATGTTGAGGTTTCCAAGCTGCAAAAACTTGCTCTGGTTCTTCGGGCATTAACACACAGGCCTTTGTGATCATGAAAGTCGAGCACCTGGGGAGTGCGTACCAGTATTGCAAAGAAGTGGTGAGGCGGTCTGCAGGCAACTTCTTCATGGCGTTTCAGTTGTTGCCCCGTACCAAGCGGTACGCGATTTACGCGGTGTATGCGTTCTGTCGTGCGGCGGATGACGCGGTCGACGAATTGCCGGACGAATCGTTGCGGCGCGCCGCATTGGGCGTGGTCAAGAGCGGCCTGGAACGGGTCTACAGCGGCACCCCGGAATCGCCGATGGAACTCGCCCTCGCAGATACCGTCGGCAAGTACCGCTTGTCGAAACAGTATTTCGACGATCTCCTGGTGGGCATGGAAGGCGATATCGAGCCGGTCTGCCTCAGCACCAGGGAAGAACTGGACGAGTATTGCTATCGCGCCGCCGGAACCGTGGGCCTGTTGTGCCTGGAGGTGTTCGGCGTGGCGGGCGAGCAGGCGAAGAAGTACGGCATTGCGCTGGGCCGGGCATTGCAGCTGACCAACGTGATTCGTGACCTGCGCGCCGACGCTCTCAATGACCGGATGTATGTGCCACAGGAGCTGTTGGACCAGCACGGCGTGACGGCGGAAGACATCGCCCGGGGCCGTCGCGGCAAACGCATGGAAAAGCTGATCCGTTCTCTGATCCGGATGGCGAAAGCGGCATACGACGAAGCCGAGAGCTACCGGCCCCGTTCGGCGACCGCGCGTCTGTTGACGTCTGAAGCAATGCGCCGCGTCTACCGGGCGCTGCTGGCGAAAATCGAACAGGATCCCTGCCAGATCCTGGATCACCGTGTCAGTCTGCCGCCGTGGCGCAAGGCGGGCGAAGTGCTGGCCGCGGTGGCGACCCTTTAACAACACGGAACCTGATGTTCAACCTGGCTTTCTGGAAGTGGGGGCATCCCCGCTGTCCGCATTGTGGATCACGACGGATTCGACGCCGCGAACGGCGAGCTTACATGCAGAAAACCTGGCTCTTTTGGGCGGGATTGTTCCCCTTCCATTGCGGCAAATGTAAGAAAGACTTCTACTTGACGGTTCGCCATCTGCAATCCAGCAACGAAATCAAAGACCAGTTCTTCAACACACTGCCTAAAGATTAAGACGTACTTTTCAACCTGTAGCAATTTTGCGCGTGATCTGACTTATCGAATGGAGGCAGCATGATGGTTCACCGTGTCCAGCGCCTGCGGATTTCCGCTTTCCTCATGGCTGTTTTCGCTATCTTCTGGTTTACGCCAGTTGTGCACTCCAACCCCCTACCGGTTAAGTGCGGTACTGTGGCAGCCTTGCAGGCCAACCGCGACGCCGCATCCATGCGGCCGTTGCTGCCCGAGGAGAGGATTTCTGATTCGGGACGCTTCAAGGTCCATTACACGACATCCGGCAACGACGCGCCCGCGCCCGGTTTCGTCGACAGCGCCCTGGCGATCCTTGATCAGATGTGGACGCTGCAAGTGGATGACCTCGGTTTCCAGGCCCCCCCGGCGGAACAGGATGGGTTCATCCACCTCTATTTCCTTGATCTGGATGGCTATTACGGCAGCACGCATCCACTTGCCAACAGCGGCACGGACATCCCTTCGTACATGCAGTGCGATAACAACTTCAGCGAATCGTATTACCCGACCCGTGGGATGAACGGCCTGCGAGTCACGCTGGCGCACGAGTTCTTCCATGTCATCCAGTTCGGCTACCGGGTGGACATGTTCGAGGTGGCCCATTACGAGTGGTATTCCACCTGGATGGAGGATGTCGCCTATCCGGAAATCAACGATTATGTATGGTACCTGGACAGCTACTTCGAGCAACCGAACGCGTCGCTGCTTAGGGTTGGCGACAACCGGGAATACGCCGCCTGCCTGTTTGTTCACTATGTTTATCAGCAATACGGGATCAACACGATCCGCAACATATGGAATTTCTACAAAAGTAACCCCGATGCGAACCTGTTTGATCTCGCCGTTTCCGAGATCGTTTCATCTTATGATGATCCCGTTGGCGACAAAATCCCCGTAGCGGGGCTGTATGCCGCCTATTGCTATTTCACGGGCAGCCGGGCGCTTGAGCAATTCGGATTCAAGGATGCGGAGTTGTTCCCCGAAGCAGAAGCGACTACGGTTTCCAGTGGTCACATTTCCTGGAACGGCGCCCTTGGAACCTGGGGCTGGCAGCCCTTCACGTTGACGACAGGAATTCTCGGCGGCCTGGAATGGACCGATCCTGTCCCCTCCTCCGCCCCATCTCTGGAACCGACCCACGCATATGCTCTGGGAGCAGTTCCGGAATACCACGAGTGGATGAGTTTCATTTATCGCAGCTCCAGCAGTATCGAGTCCGGTCTGGAAATCGAGCGGGGATTCTTCACCGTGATCAACCTGAGCGATGATGCGGAAGCTTTCACGGTGGACGGGCGTTATGCGCCCATGAGAAGCACAGGCGAACCGATGCTTACCAAGCTGTACCCCAATCCCACCAGCGGATCGCTGCGGATGGGTCTGCAGGTCGACGCAGGCAGCACTGTAGAAGTATCGGTTTACAACGTCCTGGGACGTCTCGTCTGGCGCGAGTACCAGCAAGCCGCTTCAGCAGGGTTGTTCAGTGTTCTCTGGGACGGGCGAGACACCCACGGTCATCTCACCCCGTCCGGTTATTATATTGTACAGGCTCGTATCGGAAACCGCTCCGACAGCAAACCCTTCCTGAGGGTGTTGAGCAAGTAAGGTTCACGACACAAGGCGCTAAGGTGGCCGGATTCCTGACTGACATAAAGAAGCTTTTCCCGTGCGTGGTCGTGGTGGCTGCTGCGTTGTTTCTGGCCGGTTGTTCCTCCGCGCCGCCTCAGCAACCCGCTTCGCCTGCACCTGAACCCGAAATCGAGGCGCCGTTCGAAGAAGATGACGAGACCGTAACGGAAACGGGTCTTGAAACTCCCTTTGAAGAACCGGTGCAGCGTGAAGTCCGCGACCGTACGGTGAAGGTCTCCGACACTCCTCAGCAGTATGTTGACGTGTATGCGTCAGGCGGCTGGGACTGGCCCCCCGAGCGCAACATTTCCATCAAACGCGCCGCACCGTTGAAGCTGGCTGCGGAGGCCGTTCCCGTAACTACCGTCTCCCCCGCTTCATCATCTTCAACCGAGGAAGCGACGGAGGTGGAGTATCGTGAGGCGCGGGGTTTTCGTGTCCAGATCGCCAACGTCACCAGCCAGGCCAAAGCCAACAGCATCGTGGAAAAGGCGAAAGAGCTGTTCTCCCCGGTCTATCTGGAATACCAGAGCCCGAACTACAAGGTGCGGGTGGGCGATTTTCGCATGCGCAGCGCGGCGGACGCGATCGCCGATTCAGCCCGCGCGAACGGTTTTCGTGGAGCCTGGGTCGTGCCCGCAAAAATCCTCGTCCCCCGTTGATTCGGACCGTTGCCGTACCGTACACTCCTACATTCAAAAAGTCTCATTGTCAGGATTGGAACAGGGAGGTTGACCTCATGCCCGCCATGTTCGGTGAACTTGTTGTCGATATGGGTTTTGTAGCCGAAGAGCAGCTCGAAGAAGCCATTGCTTTGCAGAAGAAAGGCCGGGCCAAGCTCGGCCAGTTGATGAACCACATGCGCTTGCTGACCACGGCCCAGGTGGACGAAGTCCTCGCCTATCAGAATTCGGAAGCCGGCAAGGGCAAACGATTCGGTGAATGCGCGCTGGAGATGGGCCTGATCAATCAGGATAAGCTGGATGAAGCCGTGCGCTACCAGACCACGTCGAAGGGCGTACTGGGCGACCTGCTGATCGAACTGGGCTACCTGACCCACCAGCAGCGTACGGAAGTCATCCGGGCGCAGATGAACGGGTAATCCCCTGCTGTATCCCGGCATGCCGGCAGAGATTGTGGACGGCGCACACTCTGCGTTGCGCAAGCGCCGGTGTGACAGGCGCATTGTAACCTCAGCATACGGAAAGCGTTAATGTGGAATCGCCTCTCGTTGGGCGGCCGGTATCTCATCGTACTGGCGGCAGGCCTTGTTGTCTTCCTGATCTTCCTGTTTCTGCTGCGTTTCTTCATCGCAGATGATTCTACGGCTCCGGAAGCGAAGCCAAATCAACCGGAAGAGCCAACCCCACAGGAAGCATTCAACCAGACTCATCGCCTGCAATCCGGTGAGACCATCGGCAATGTCTTACTCGACCAGGGCATTCCCGGCAACCAGACCCAGGCGGTGACCGTCCTGTTGAGCCGCGCTACGGATCTCCGCCGTGTCCCCATCGGCACCGAAATCAAGACCCTGACAGCCGACACCGGGCTGGTCCATGTCCAGATCCGTCCCCCGAAATCCCAGTTTGTCTACAATGTACGCCGGGGCATCGACGACGCCGGCCATATGCAGTTCAAGGCCGCAACCGACACGTTGCAGGCCGACACAACCCTGGTCTACGCCGAAGGGAGCATTGAGACCACCTTCTGGGACGCCTTCATGGCCTCCGGCGGCAACCCGCAGATGGCCATCAAGTACATCGAGATCTTCCAGTTTGTCATCTACTTCTCGTCGGAAACCCGCATCGGTGACGGGTATCGCCTGCTGGTCGAGGAGATCCGGCTGGAAGACGAGGTAATCGGGTACGGCCACGTCCCGGCGGCGCAGTACTTCCAGGCCGATGGCGACACGCTGACCGCCGTCTGGCGTCCGGATCCGGAATCGGACTACGGCGGTGACTATTTCGACACCGACGGCGTCTCCTTCCGGCGTGACCTGCTGCGTGCGCCCTTCCCCGCCGCACGTGTTACAAGCACCTTTGGCATGAGAACCCATCCCATCACCGGCAACCGCCGGATGCACAAGGGCGTGGACTTCGGCGCGCCACGGGGTACTCCGGTGGTCGCCTCCGGGTCGGGAACCATCACCCGGCTGGAACGAAACGATCCGGGCTACGGCAACTGGGTGGAGATCACTCACGGCAATTCCGGATACGTCACACGCTACGGTCACTTTACCCACCACGCGCGCGGCCTCCGGCGCGGCCAGTGGGTCAAACAGGGGAAGGTGATCGGATATGTGGGCGCGACCGGCATGGCCACCGGGCCGCACCTCCATTACGAAGTCCGCAAGGACGGCCGTCATATGAACCCGCTGAGGGTCAAGGGCAAACCGGTTGTAAAACTGACGGGCGGTACGCTGGATGAGTTCGTTGAAGGTCGCTATACAACATGGCGGAAACGGCTGGAAAACCCCTTCAGCATGAAGGACATCACCCTGCTGGGGACTGTGCAGGGCGCGCACCAGGCGTCACGTTTGCCCCGTTTCATGTACGACCGCGTACAACGGGCGCTGCTGGAACGCGACAGCCTGACCGCGCCGGAGGTGAGAAGCTCCGAAGAGGGGAGCTCGGTGTTGCCATAAATGTATTGATAATGTTGCTTTTAAGATATGCTCACCATAACATTCTAAGGACACTTCAGAATATGGAACGCTTGGACGAATCAGGGAAGCACGT
The DNA here is from genome assembly GCA_964648415.1 of uncultured bacterium. Lineage (GTDB taxonomy): Bacteria > Electryoneota > Electryoneia > Electryoneales > Electryoneaceae. The sequence goes on from CAZYOC010000049.1 coordinate 11,608, forward strand.
TGTACTTCGATCCGTTGGGCTACAAGCTGGAGTTTTACAATGCTGAAGCGACTTTACGTGGACAACTACAAGTGCCTCGTTAATTTTGAGGCGGATTTTGATGATTTACAATTGCTCCTTGGAAATAATGGGAGCGGTAAAAGCGCAGTTTTTGAGTTAGTAAAGATATTAAAAGCTTTTGTTTGCAATTACACTGATGTCGATTCTCTTTTTAAAGCGAACACTCTGACCAGATGGCAAAATTCGGCCATTCAGAACTTTGAATTAGTACTGGATACTAATCCAGGAACATATGAGTATCACTTGGCAATTGAACACAGTGACAATAAAAAATTAAGACGTGTTATTAAAGAAATTCTATCATTTGAAGGAAATACCCTTTTCAGTTCCAAGGGCGACACGGTAAAATTATTTAGAGATGACTATTCAGAAGGCCCTGAATACCCCATGGATTGGACACATTCCGGTATTGGCTTCCTGATACCTCGCGACGATAACAAGAAGTTGACACATTTTAAAAACGAGCTGAATAAAATAATTGTATTAAATATCTGTCCTTTTTTAATCGAAAATGTGAGTCACACAGAAGAAAAGCAACTGGAACCACAAGGTGAAAATTTTGCCTCATGGATCCGATATTTACTCCAAGAACAACAAGCAAATATGTTCGATTTAATTAGTGAATTAAAAGATGTTATGCCTGGTTTTAATGCCTTTAAGCTTCGTGAATATGGCCAAACAGCTCGAGAATTTAATGTTCTTTTTACCACAAAAAGTGAAAACACTACTCAATATGAATATGCCTTTTATGAACTTTCTGAGGGACAAAAAGCGCTTATTGTCCTATATAGCGTGCTTATGGGACTAAAAAACGAAGGATATTCATTATTTCTAGATGAACCGGATAACTTTGTTGCATTAACAGAAATTCAACCATGGCTTTTTAAACTTCAAGATTTAATTGGAAACGGTTTGGAACAATCAATAATAATATCTCATAGTCCCGAAATTGTTAACATACTTGCCGCATCCAAAGGGAAATGGTTTGAACGTATTGAAAATGGTCCTGTGCGAATCAAAGATATAAACCTTCAGGATGTTAACATTCCCGCTTCTGAATATATTGCGCGAGGTTGGAATTCATGAAAAATTATAGTCAACTTGTCATATTATGTGAAGATTTACAACATGCAGTCTTTGCGCGACATTTTTTATCAACTATGCTCAAAATAAACCCAAAGCGTATTCGTGTTAATCAATCTCCAAAATCCAGAGGATCGGCAGAACAGTATGTTCGCCTACAATTACCTGAAGAGTTAAAGGCTTTTAGAAAGGCGCAAAACCATCTCAAGGTAGCATTAGTTATCGTTGTTGATGCTGATAAATTAGAAGTATCAGAAAGAGAAAATCAATTGCGAAAGTATTGTAAAGAGGCGCGCATTGATCCGCCAAAACAAAATGAACCCATACTGTTGGCAATCCCAAAGCGGAACATAGAAACATGGATTACGTATTTAAAAGGGAATAAAGTAGATGAAAAAGAACCTTACTCAAAATACAATAACGAAAGTAATTGCAAACCACAGGTAGATAAGTTAATATCGGCCTGTCAGAAAAAGCAGCTCGACGAAGATGCCCCACCTTCACTGGTCTACTGCTGTGAACAATTCGATAGATTCATAGCCCTGATATCGCAATAATAATGGGTCAAGCTGCAATTAAAACGAGCTCTGCCGAACGATGACAAAACCAATATTGATTGCCACATACGACTTGGGATCGATGGCGTTGAAGTAGAACGAGGGTTGCACTTCCGCGAAAATTACGTGATAAACCGGCAGCACCTCCAGCAGGACATCATTGCCCATGTAGAAACGGAACCCCAGCCCCACATTCACTCCCGCCTGCGCCCATTGAGATTTTCGGCCCTGGTAATCATCGCTGACAGAATCCTTGACGGTCGTGGTGTTGACATAGAGCCCACCGCCGCCGTGAAGCACGTAGCTGAAGGTCCGTTTATGGGATTGGGCGGGGACAAGACGCAGACCGCCGAGCACCTCGAACATGTTGGAGCGACCGGTAATACTGCCGCCGCGAATGGTGACCGATTCCGGATACCCATGCTCCACATCGCCCGCATCGGGATGCCAGCCACAATACCCCACCCGCAAGCCGGTCAGCAGGTTCGGTGTCAGGTTAAAATACGTTTCCAGCCCGACATTGGCGCCGATCTTCCAGTAGTCGCCCACATCGCCGGTCACCTTGGACAAGCCGGCCGCCATGGTATAGTACATATAGCGTGTTCGAATGTCCTGCTTTCCCAGTCTCTTTTTCTGCTGGCCCCAGGCCGGAACAGTCATCACGGCAACCGCCAGCGCCAGCAACAACCCTCTGTGCAGAAATCCGGCAGACAAACGACTCCCCTTGTGCATCTCCCCTCCCCAAATACTGCTGATGCTTGATCGAAATGTCCCATATGTCATCCCCGGCGCAGGCCGGGGATCTCCTCCGGTTCCTGCTCGGATGCGACAACACTTTCAAGCCTCAGGATAACAAAGGGCGGCTGATCGCCGCCCTGGATGGTTCAACTTGCTCCAGCTCGCGCCGGCGATGGTCAGGGTGCGCCGGTGAATACGGCGGAATCTTCTATGTACCCCGTCTTGTCCTGGTACCAGTCGGTGTATGCTGTACCACCGGATTCGGCCCAATCGGAAAAGTACAGGTAGCCGGATGTAATATCGACACCGGAATACATGTGATCCCAGTCTTCGGGCACCTTGAGACCCCACGGATAGTTCTCCGTGGTCACATAATAAACGCCGCTGTTGGGATCGGAGGCGTCGTCACCGGTGCCGAACAGGGTCATGTTCATCATGCTGGTCGGAGCGTGTCCCGCCTGGTGAACTTCTTTCGACCGATCGCCGTTTACAACGATAAAGGCATTGTACGGCGGCGCGCCCAGATCGTCAAGCGCAACACCATCGCTAAACACGATCGTGATCTCGGTGGTTTCCGCGGTCTGCACCGGACCGCCCGGATCCGTGTTCACGAATCGAGCGCCACCCGACGGGGTGATAATATCCGACGTATGGTCGAACACGGGGATCACGGCGAGATCCGCCCCCGTTTCCGGCGATGAGCCATCGAAGTAGAACACGTCGTTCGGGTCGCAATCGCTGCCCGACACGCTGGCCACCAGGCTGGGATCGATCGGCAGCTCGAAAGCGAACCCGTTGTTATAGTCCGCTCCCACCGCCTGGATGGTCCAGTTGGCTTCAATGGTCGTCACTTCGTTTTCGCCGTTGGTGATCTGGTTGATCTCGTAGTGCATCACCAGGTCGTTGAAGTCATAGTCCCCGGCTTCCGGCCAAAGATCCTCAAACGCCACCACTCCTTCATGCCAATTGTTGAACGCCTTGTCGGGATCGTCCGGGTACTCGTCCACCACATCCGGAATGCTGTCGCCATCCACATCGTCGTTGGGCACATCCAGGATCGGCAGGCCGGTGGTGTCCACCGCACTCCACGGATCGATCTTCAGGCAGAAAACCGCATCGTTGAAGTCGTTATCGCAGCTGTTGTTCGTGCGGAGAATATCTTCGAACGCCAGGATCAGGAGCTCACGGTGGTAATCCTTCAGCAGCACCACCTGGCGCATCTCGCTTTGATTCAGGCCGTCGTCGCTGAACACCAGCCAGTTGCCGTCGCCGACTGTCTCCTGCGCGGGAATCCAGCCGTTGGCCACCGCGAAGAACGACATGGTCGTGCCGGCGGTGTGCGTTCCCAGGTCCACCTTGTCACCGGTCTGCATCTCGCCCCCGCTATTGGGGAAGGAACAGTTCGGGAACACGATGGTCAACGGATCAATGCTGCCGGGATTGGCCGGCTCATTCTCGCCATCGTAGGTATAATAGCCCATGGCGTTCAGGTAGCCCGCGCCTTCGTGAACGTAACTGACTGTCACGTTGGCGTCATCCAGCAACTGCAAGCGCGCCTCGGTTTGCGATTCAATATAGTCCGGATGGTGCGTGTCGATATGGACACGCTCGGGCAGCATGTCGGTCACGTTGTCGAAGAATTCCGCGCTGAAATGGTCGGGCTGCTGCATCAGGTAATAGGGCCGTCCCATGGAGGTCCAGTCGAACTCGCCATCCCCCATGAAGGTGTAGTCGTAAGTCTGTGTGGTCCGCACAACCGGTCCGCGCGGACGTGGCGCCGACATCGAGCCCAGCGTTCCGCCGAAATCATACCGGACGCTGGCGCTGGACAGGGGCAGGCGCGCGATGTTGTCGATCCCGATGATGTGGGCCTTCACCACCATCTCTTCCATGTAGGTCGGCACGATGAGCTGCATGATGCACTCGCCGTCGTACTGGGTAATTCCCCGGGCGAGCTGCTCCCACGACTGAGGGTTGCCTTCATCACGCTCGTAGTAGAACGTGATAATCACACCCTTCTTCGGGTTGCCCAGCGGGTCTTTCACGGAGATATAAGCGCGCACGGATTTCTGAGTGTCGTAGTCGAAGCCATCGGGCACGACAATCGCGGTGAACCCCTCGTCCACCGGCGCTGTGATATCCTCCGCATCGCTGCACGCCATCTGCATCCACGGCAGCAACAGGATTACACCTAAAACCGGCAGACTGAACCACATCCGCTTTACCCACCTTCGCGTCTGCATAACGCCTCCTTAACCCCACGTACGGACCGACAAGCCCTCAATTTCTTTGAAAATAAGTCTCTACATTGCCAGAAACAAGAAGCCAGACGGCATACACCCAGCTTTCAGTGACCTCGCTTGCCGGTTTTGTAGATGTCGCTGAAAGTATACACACACGTTCTTTGAATGCTCTGTGCGGCAACGCACCCGACAGGCTCGTTGAGAACACACCAAACACAGCATTCATCCCGATCTTCTGGTTTTCCGAAACCGAAACCTGTACTTTACCTGGAAGAATCGTTCAACCGGGGTAATTCCATGCGCATTCTGCATCTGGTACAAAGCCTTGAGACCGGCGGTGTTGAGACGCTGGTCTCGCACCTGGCGGAGGGTCAGGTGAGGCGTGGCAACGAGGTCACTGTGACGGCGTTGGCGGCCGGCGGGGCCATCGGCGACAAACTCGCCGCGAAGAGCATCCCCGTGGAAATCCTCCACACCACTCGCATGACACCCGGCGCTTTGCATACCCTGAGGCAAAGTGTGCTCCGCTTCCGCCCGGATATCGTACATCTTCACACTCTCCCGTCAGGGGTGTTCGGACGCGTCGCCCTGTTGGGAACCGGGCTGCCCTGGGTGTACCACCTGCACACGGATTACATCGTCGCCCATCGTCCCGGACGCGCCATGCTGATCCGCGAGCTCCTGCTGGCGAAACTGCCGGGAACCATCCTCGCCATCAGCGACTCCGTGCGGGACGCCTATTGCCGGGGCTTTAAGGTGACCACGGAGCGCGTGGATGTGTTACGCGGCGGTGTGCCCGATGTGCGCCACCCGGACCGCATCACCGCCCGCAAGCAACTCGACCTGCCGGTGGATCGGCCCATCCTGCTCACCGTCGCAGGTCTGTCACGCCATAAAGACCATCTGACCCTGCTGAAAACGATGCGGCGGCTGCCGAAGGAATACCTGCTGATTATCGCGGGAACCGGTCCGCTGGAAGAGCGTATCCGGCGTACGATCCAACGGTTTGGCATCCAGGGCCAGGTAGTGATGCTGGGCCGTCGAAACGACATCCCCACCCTCAACGCCGTGGCGGACATTGCGCTGCTGACCAGCCACAAACGCGAAGGCCTGGGCTTGTCCCTGATCGAAGCCGCCCGGGCGAGTATTGCCTGCATTGGAACCGATGTTGGAGGCATCCCGGAAGTTGTCCATCACAACGATAACGGCTTACTGGTTCCTCCGCAGCAGCCGGAAACGCTTGCCAATTCCATTCGTTATCTTATTGATAACAATAATGTAAGGAATGAAATGGGCCTTCAAGGCCGCAGGCGATTCCTCCATGAATGGGAACTCGAGACCTACCTGGATCGCTTGGAACTTCTGTACAATAAAGAAGTTAACCGGTAAACGGGAGTTTCTTTCAACTTCGCATTGAGACAATCCCGCCCTCGGTGCGTTTGCCGAAAGCATGAAAATAGCTTACATTACGTTGCAACTGTCGAGCGACCTGCTCTGGTGAAAGGCGACGACTCTGGTGAAAAGTACAGAATCAACAACGATGGCATGCCTGCAACGATGTCATGCCTGCGCAGGCTCTACGCTGGGATGAGAGTGGTTTCGATTATGGTACAGTCTATCCGGACCGTAGCGCGAAACCGGTCCGGCAGCTTGTTAAGAGTTGGTTTTGAACAGGTTAATACGGTTTCTTCAGATTTTAATTCGCGGCCTGCCGCGATTCAGTGGGAAGGGTACAGCCATGCGTCGATTTGAATCCTACCTCCTCGTGAGTGCAGTGTTGATTCCTCTGCTGCTGTTCAGTTTCGGGTGCACCAAGAAGCCCCCGGTGGTTCCCGTGGAGCCGCCTCCAGAGGACACGACGACCGTTGTCGAAAAGGAGCCGGAACCCGAGCCCGAACCGGAACCCATTCCCGAACCCGAGCCGGAGCCCGAGCCCGAACCCATACCGGAACCCGTGCCGCCGCCGGAATTAAAGACGGTCCATTTTGAGTTCGACCAGTCGAGCTTCACGGACAACGCCTTGCGCCTCCTCCGGGACAACGCCAAGGCGCTGCAGGACTATCCCGAGTGGCGGGTCGTGATCGAAGGGCATTGCGATGAGCGCGGGTCCACGGAGTACAACCTCGCTCTGGGCGAACGTCGCGCCAACGCCGTGTACCGGTATTACATGAATTTTGGCGGCGTCAACAAGGAGATGTTCGTCGAGATCATCAGTTACGGCGAGGAGAAACCGGTCGCCCGCGGCAGCAACGAGGAAGCCTGGGCGAAGAACCGCCGCGCAGTTACGGTCAGGAAGTAGCTTATAGGGCCTGTTGCACGAATTCTGATGTCTCTCATTCCAGCGAAGCAGGCTGTATCACAATAGGAACAGCTCTCATTCCAGCGAAGCAGACTGTCGCAGAATCAAACCCACTCTCATTCCCGCGAAGGCGGGAATCCAGGCAAGGTGCAAGAAAATATAATGTTAGCAATCGAGCGCCAGAGTAGTGTTCAAGAGGGAGTTTTTATGGTTAACATGTTGTAGTATATAGACATGTCTGGATTCACGGCTGTCCCAAACTACGGGACACCGCAAGCTACACTTCGTTCCGGTTCCAGCCTTCGCTGGAATAAGATTCCTCTCGCATTCTGCGACAGTCTGGAAGGCGGGAATGAGATTGGTTCCTATTGTGCAACAGTCTGTACACGAATGCGCAGAAGAATTGTCCCGTGATGTCATCCCCAGCGCAGAGCCTGCTCGCGAATACTATGGGCGGGATTTCCGCTGGTTCCCGGTCATACGAAACACTGTTGCCGGGCATCTGGTCAACGTAAAACAACAACGTAACCGCAAAACCGCGGTAGAGAACACCATGCGTCGAGCCCGGCACGTTACTGTTCACCTGCTTCTCCTCCTGCTCATGGGCTATCTGCTCACGGGCTGTGCGACCCGCAAGGACGTGCAGCTTCTGACGGAGGAACACCGTCGCACCCAGCGCCGTCTCGACTCCATCGACCAGAAACAGGACATGCTCGACGCCAAGGTAGACACCCTCTTCTCGCTGCTGGGCGGCAACCTGCAGGCGAACTTCCGTGACCAGGAGGAGCTGCTTCGCACCTTCCGCGCAGAGACCGGCGCAGCGACCGAGGAACAGTTGACCAAGCTGGAGGCCTTGACCGGCCGTATCAGTGATTCGGAACAGATGATGGACCGTCTCGCCGCCAAACTGGACCAGACCAGCCTGATCATCAGCCGGTTGATTGTGCTGTATGACACCACCGATACGCTCAGCGGCATTGTGCTCGACCCCAACGACCCGGAAAACCTGTTCAACCAGAGTTACCAGGATTACACCCTGGGCAAGATGGAGCTGGCGCGGCAGGGCTTCCACGAGTATTTCAAACTCTACCCGGAGACGCAGCACGCCGGTAACGCATTGTACTGGATCGGCGAGACCTTCCTGGCGGAGGGGCAGACGGATTCAGCGCAGGCGTATTTCCGTCGCATCGAGTTCAGCTACCCGGACAATGAAAAGATGGCGACGTCACTGATCAAACGGGCGTCGATCCTTGTGGAATTGGGCCGGACCGCCAACGCCCGCACTCTTTATCAGCGTGTGATTGACGACTACCCCGCCACGCCGGAGGCCCGGCTTGCCCGCAACCGCCTGCAGAACCTGCAGTAGTAGACCGTTTTATCGAGTGCGACTATTTCACGAGTATTCATGTTTCGTCAACTTAACCCTTGATATAAAAGTGGTTTGAACGGTTTTTGTCTTGGAATCACAGGACTACAGTTTGTTTTCGTTTTATGCAACCCGCTGCCGGGGTTGAAGGATCTGGTAAACCCTGTCCCCAAGGTGCGCGCCAAACGGACGGCGCGTACCTTGGGCTATGGCAGAGAACCACTGCCGTGGTTCATTCGTGAAATATCCGGGCTTCTAGTGGTCCATTGCGCCAGCTATGATGCTTTCTGAGCTGCGTCATATGCCTCAGGACAAGGCGCATCTTTACAGACATAACGGGTTATTTCAAAAAGATGG
>CAZYOC010000050.1:0-20184 GCA_964648415.1 uncultured bacterium
GATTCCAGCCTTCGCTGGAATGAGATCGGTTCCTATTGTGCAACAGGCCCTATAAGGTTTCTTGAAAACAATGTCCCATCGTGTCATTCCTGCTTTCCAGACTGTATCACAATAAAAACCACTCTCATTGGCAGGAATGACACGCCCATAACACTCCCAATGACACTCTATTGACTGATGATTCTGTTTCCTTTTTCCACGTTTTTCACGTTTTCCACTTTTTCCACCTTCTTCCATTCATTCCCGATGCTCCGCCTCGCGTCCCCAGCCCAGTTTCCTGCGCAGCACCTGGAAGAAATGGTGCTCGCTGAACTGCGCGAGGCAGGCGGTGAAGCCGGCTCGTTTCACCTCCAGCGTCTCGCCGCTGAACATGGTCCCCGCCAGACGACCGTCCACGTTCACAATCAGCTCCGGCGAACCGGTTCTTGCGTGGATCCCCAGCTTCCGCTCGTCGCTGATCAACAATGGCCGGTTGCTGAGGCTGTGCGGGTTGAGGGGCACGTACAGAATACCGGCCAGCATGGGCTCGATAATGGGCCCGCCCGCCGACAGGTTGTACGCTGTTGATCCGGTGGGCGTGGCGATGATCAGCCCGTCGGAGCGCAGAGAATTGAGAAACTCCCCGTCTACGCTGGCCTCCAGTTCGATCATGCGCGAGTAGCCGCCCTTGTTGACCACGACATCGTTTAAGGCGTACCACGTCCCCAGGTCGGGCCGGTCAGCTACCTTCGCCTCCAGCACCATCCGTTTCTCGATGGCGAAACGGTCCTCGAGCAGGTCCTCGGTACGTTCATGCAGATTGTCGGCCCCGATCACTGTCAGGTAGCCCAGCCCGCCGACGTTGACACCCACCACCGGAGTCTCGCGTCCCTGCAAGATCCGCACGGAATTCAACAAGGTCCCGTCGCCGCCGAAACTCAACAGCAGGTGAGCCCTTTTTCCCACTTCCGAGGGAGCGTAGAATTTGTACTCCGAGCTACCGAGGATATCCCGGAACTCGCTGGACAGCACGTACTCGATATTCTTCGACCGCAGCCAGGCGATGTAGTCCGGTAACACCCTGGCGAGGATTTCTTTGGTCGGATTGCCTACGAGTCCCAGTTTCATGCGGCCTCCCTTCTACCGGCCCAGGCTGTCCGGGTCCATGTCGCGCAGCTCGCCGTTCTCCATCAGGCGCCGCACTTTCACCTGCGCTTCTTCGAGGGTTTTGCGGCATCTCGCCAGCAGCTTGCGCCCCTCTTCGAACAACGCGATGCTCTCGTCGAGCGGTTGTTCGCCCTCGTCGAGCTGATCTGTGATCCATTCCAGCCGCGCCAAATCTTCCTCGAAGCTGGTCTGTTTTTCCTCAGCCATGCTCCCTCCGCACTTCTTGAATGCTCGCGTCCGCTTCTCCCCCGGCCAGTGTGATCTGCACGTCATCGCCGGGCTGCACATCCTCTGCTCCTCGCACCACCGCGCCCTTCTTCCGCACGACCGCGTAGCCACGCTGCACCACGCTCAACGGCGACAGGGCGTGCAGACGCTGTTCCACCGCGGCCAGTTTGTCGGCCTTACGCGCCATGAGATCACGTAGCGCGCGGCGCCCCCGGCTGTCCAATTCATCGAGCCGCTGCTCGTGTTGCACAAGCCGATCCGGCAGACGCCGCAGACCGTAGCCGCCGCCGGCCGCTTCCAGACGCAGCCGTACACCTTCCAGCCGTCCGGACATGGCGCGCGCGCTGCGGCGGCCCTGCTGAGTCACCCGATCCAGCAGCTCCAGCCGGTCGGGAACCGCACGTTCGGCGGCGCCGGTGGGTGTGGGAGCGCGCAGGTCGGCGACCAGGTCGGCCAGTGTGATGTCGGTCTCGTGGCCCACGCCGGCGATGACCGGAATCGGGCAGGCGGCGATGGCGCGTACGGTACGCTCTTCGTTGAACGCCCACAGATCCTCGATGGAGCCTCCGCCCCGGCCGACGATCAGCACATCCGGCGGATCGTTCATGGCGGCCAGCATCTCGATGCCGGTGGCGATCTCCGCGGCGGCGGTGTCGCCCTGCACGCGTACCGGAACCAGCAGCACCTCGAGGCCGAAGCCGCGCCGCTTCAACGTCACCAGGATATCCCGCACCGCTGCGCCGGTGGGCGAGGTGACCACACCGATCTTGCGTGGGTAACGCGGGATGGGACGTTTGCGATCGGGATCAAACAGCCCTTCGGCGGCGAGCCGGTTCTTGAGTTTCTCGAACTCGAGGGCGAGTGCGCCCTGTCCGGCGGGCTGGATGACGTCGATGTCGACCTGATACCGGCCGCCGCGTTCGTAGACCACCAGCCGCCCGAAGACGAGGACTTCCTGGCCGTCCTGGGGGCGAAAATCGAGTCGTGCGACCTTGGAGCGCCACATGACGCCCGAGATCTGGGCGTCGGCGTCCTTCAGCGTCAGATAGAGGTGGCCGCTTCGATGAAAGAGGACTCCACTGAGCTCCCCGCGCAGCCAGAATGGCGGCACTGAGGACTCCAGGGTCTGCTTGATCCGTCGGGTAAGCATCCCGACGGTAAAGACATCGTCATGGATGTTCACTTGCGAAACAACCAGAGTATAAGGCTTAAGACGAGACTGATGATAAGCGAAGAGACCAGCGGGATGTAGATCCTCACCGGTCCCTTTTCAAACATCAGGTCGCCCGGTAATCGTCCCAGGCCGAACCTTGAAGCGATAAGCAGGACGATGCCCAGGACTGCCAGGAACACCCCGATGACCAGAAGGTATCGGCCAAGGTCCTGCACCCTGCGCCTCCCGCTTACTTCTTCTTCTTGTGACGATCCCTCTTACGACGCTTCTTCCGCTTGTGCGTCGCAATCTTGGCCCGCTTACGCTTCCTTCCGCAAGGCACAGTTACCTCCTGCTGCTGTTCGTTCGTACCCGTATAAAGTAGTACGTTTTTCGGTGACAATCCAGTGTGTTCAACTGACTTAGGCGTTGTTTACACGAGATTTCAGTTTTTCCGAAGCACGGAACACCGGGACCTTCTTTTCGGGAACCTGGATCCGTTCGCCGGTATGGGGGTTCATCGCTTCCCGCGCGGCGCGTTCCACCACCTTGAACGTACCGAAGCCGCGAATCTCAATGTGCCCGCCATTGACCAACTCATCCGACATTGCTTCCAGCAATCCGTCGAGTACAGCCGCAGTTTCAATCCGGGTCAAGCCCGTTCCTTCTGCCACACGATTGGCCAAGTCAGCCTTGGTCATGGTTTAACCTCCGGTCTCCAGCGGTACTGCAGCATGGCGCTCCGGTCCAGCCGGGCCATGACACTACCGCTTAGTTCATCCATCAAACGTTTAACCCAATCCATCTCTTCATAGGGCTCTTCAATGTCCGGTTCATCCCCCAACCCGGTCAGCTCTCCGGCGATGCGAAGCGCGTCCCAACGATCCCCCAGGACATCAACCAGCCCCATCTCTTTCGCCTGCCGACCCGTGAACACGCGGCCGTCAGCGACCTTTTTCACTTCCTCAATCTCCATGCCGCGCTCATCGGCCACGACCTGGATAAATTGTTCGTAGGCATCATCCACGTAGGCCTGAAAATAGGCCCGGTCCGCGGGTGTAAGCTCTTCAAAAGGCGATCCGGCGTCTTTGAACTGCCCGCTGGTGATCGCCTCGGCGTCCACGCCGATCTTCTCCATCAGTTCCTTGAACAACGTGATTTCCAACAGTACACCAATGGAACCCGTGGTTGTTCCCGGATTTGCGACGACGGTATCCGCTCCCATCGCGGCGTAATACCCACCGCTGGCGGCGATGGAGCCCATGGACACGATCACCGGCTTTTCCGACCGCGCCCGCACCAGGGCGTTGTACAGCTCCTGCGAAGCGGCGACACCACCACCCGGGCTGTCGATCCGGATCACCAGCGCCTTGATATCGTTCTCGCGCCGGAAGTAGTCGATATCCTCCACCCATTCCTGCGCGTCATAAATCGGCCCCAGAATTTCGACCAACCCGATCCGGTCCCCGGTCAGCGTGTCAAACCGGTCGCCGCTGCGGGCGATGTCCATCAGACCAAATGATCCTACCAGGAGCAGGATCAAGAGGATGCCGACCAGCGCCGTAAGACCCAGCAGGTCCCGGCTTTTTCTCTCTTTCGCCATCACGCCCCTCCTGAGGGGTAGACTACCAGGCGGTCGCCGATTTTCAATTCGCGCACGTCACGGATGTTGTTCCAGCGCTTCAGATCACTCACCGTGACCCTGTACAACGATGCGATGTCCCACAAAGTATCGCCGCTCCGGACAATATGCACTTTTTTATCATCCTCGTCCGACGGTGCAGGGGCGCCGCGCACTCCGGGGATGGTCAATACATCGCCCGGGTGAATCTTAGCGTACTTGCTCAGATTGTTCGCCATCAGCAACTGTTCTGTGCTGATGCCGTAAGAATTCGCAATACTCCAGGGGGAATCCCCCGACTGAACCGTGTAAGTTCCCGGCGATGAAGAAGCCTGCGACGCACTCGCCGTCTGCTCCCGACCACCCGATGCCTCGAATCCGGGTATAGTAAGCTTATCACCCGGATAAATGCTTGCTCCCCGAGGCAGATTATTGGCTCTCAGAAGCTCTTCCGTACTGATACCATGGGCGCTGGCAATGCTCCAGGGCGAATCACCCCGTCGAACCGTATATGTGCCCGTGGTGCTCTTGCGCGGCGTACTCTTCCCCGCCGGTTCGTATACGAGCAGCTTTTGACCGACCCTGATTATACTACGTCGATGGAGCCCATTCCAACTCAATAGTTTCGAGAGACCCACATGGTATCTCTCTGCAATTTCAGATAACGTTTCGCCCCTTCGGACCATGTGATACGTCTTCTTTCCCGAGGGTTGCGAGCTGGAACCCTGGGCGAATTCCGGGTAGTCACGTGAGGAATAGCTCCCGTCGGGCGCCACCGGCACCAGCAGCCACTGTCCTGCCCGAATGCGGTTCGGATTGGACAACCGGTTGGCCGGGACATCCATGATCGCTCGCATGGAAGTACCGTATCTGGTAGCAATTACGGACAACGCTTCTCCGCTGCGGACCTTGTGCCGCACCCAGGAGACCTTTTTCGCCGGGGGCAGCGACGTCAGCTTCTCCTCAAACCCCGCCAGGTTGGTCCCCTTCTTCACATACACCACCGTGGAATCCAGTGTCGGCGGGGTGCACCAGCGGAAGATCGCCGGGTTCAATAGTTTCAATTCCTCTTCTTCGTGCTCCAGGATCTCCGCAAGCGCTGCAATGTCTACGGTCTCGCGTACGACAATGCTGTCGCGTTCGTCCGGCTGCATGAATTGTATCGGTTCAAAGCCGTACGCTTCCGGATCTTCGGCAATGCGACGCGCGGCCAGATAGGTCGGCACATAGCCCCGGGTCTGACGCGGCAGCCGATGCAGCTCCCAGAAATCACGCGTTCCATACCGACGGATATTACGTTGAACCCGGTTTTCGCCGCAATTGTAGCCCGCAAACGCCAGGTACCAGTCGCCGAAATCGGTATAGAGCTTCCTGAGGTAGCGGCAGGCGGCGGCGGTGGACTTCTCGATATCTCGCCGTTCATCGTACCACCAGTTACTCTCCAGTCCCATGATCTTGCCGGTGGAATAGATGAACTGCCAGGGGCCGACCGCCTTCGCATAGCTGCGGGCGTGGAGATTGAACCCCGACTCAATCATGGCGAGGTAGACGAGATCTTCGGGCATCCGGTTGGCGCGAAGAACCGGCAGCATGCGTGGGATCACCGTTCCGGCGCGCTCCAGCCAAAGCGTCATCGCCTTCCGGCCGCGCTCGTTGGTGGTGAAATACTCGATCAACCCCTGCACCTTCGCATTCGTGGTATCCGGGATCTCCGGCAGTTTCATAAGCTCGACCTTGACACCGATGGCTGTTGTGTCCAGATCAACCAACGTGCTGTCTTCGGTGAGGACCACATCCAGGCTGTCGGGCGACAGGGTTTCGATCATGGAAAGGGTGTCCATGCCCGCATCGGTGGAATCGGCCAGTTCCATGGCATCCATGGCGCTCATGCCCTCTTCCGGCGGCCCGTAGATTTCACGGATCAGCGCGAAGCTCTCGTTGTAGCGACGGGACCAGCTCGCCAGCGAGTCCACCCATTCCACGCGTTCCAGCGGCTCCAGGCGGGCAAGGATCGAGGCGACACCCTGAATACCCATCAGGATGCTGCGCTCGGCGTCTTCCAGCCGGCCCTCGACCAGCAGGGTGTCGGCGCGAGCCACCCAATACGGGGCCATGGCGAGCACAGTTTCCTTGTCCAGATCGGAGAATCCGGCGGTGCGGATCGAGTCGGGCGGTGGCTCCATTCTCATGCGCTGCTGCGGTTCGATTTCCGTATTGTCCGCCAGGGACACGCCGATTCCGCACAGCACCGCCACCGTCATCACGCCTAACAACTTGAAAATCTGTCGTTTCTCGCTCACTCAGCCCCTCGCGATGTACCCATTTCAGTGAATGGGTACAACTTACGTTCCCGTTAAGTTCCAAGCAAGCCCCTTCTTCGCATTGACCACCGCTTGCCCTCAGAGTTACAGGGATTTCTGTTGCTTGCGCTCGACCAACAAGAAGTCGGGTTTCTTCGAAGTAAAAAGTAAAATAAGTGAAAAAGATGAAAAAAGTGCAGAACCTGCGTCCCGCCGGTCGCCCGTCGTGTCAGGTCCTTAGCGTCGTGTGCGGAGACCTGACACAGCATCAAGCAGGAAAGCTGTCAGATCTCCACTGCGTTCAGGATCTGACACAACCGCCCGTCGTGTCAGGTCCTTAGCGTCGTGTGCGGAGACCTGACACAGCATCAAGCAGGAAAGCTGTCAGATCTCCACTGCGTTCAGGATCTGACACAACCTGTTTATCTGGACAAGCAAAACACTGTGTCAGTTCTCACCTGCAAACTGACGCAGGAACGAACTGACACGACAGTAGTATCTCAGACTGTAGGACACCCGAGAGCAAGCTCCCGGGTCACCCTTCGGTCACAGTGTAGCATCGGCGTCTCACCGATGAAAAACAAATCCACGAGGTTCTCGCCAACTTCAAGCCACGCTGTTCCGCGGGCGTCAGATTTGTTATCATGCTATCCACAAGCGTTGGCATCCTTATACAGACTGTTGCACAATAGGAACCAATCTCATTCCAGCGAAGGCTGGAATCCAGACAAGGTGCAAGAATACAATAAGTTAGCAATCTAGAACCAGAGTAGTGTTCAATAGGGGGGTATGGTTAACATGTTGTAGTATATAGACATGACTGGATTCCAGCCTTCGCTGGAATGAGATTCCTCTCGCATTCTGGGACAGTCTGGAAGGCTGGAATGAGAGACATCAGAATTCGTGCAACAGGCCTTATCCTCAAACCGAACAAGAACCGAGGCACACCGATGGACTTGCAGACACTGACCACCCAGGTCGCCGGCATCGCCACCGCCGCGGGGGAATACTTGCTGGAAGAACGGAAACGCATCGCATATGGCGACATCGACGTCAAGGGCCAGGGCGATTTTGTCTCCCGCGCCGACCATACCTCCGAAGAGATGATCCGCGAGGCGTTGGAGACGCTGCTCCCCGGCAGCGTGGTCATGGGCGAGGAAGACAGCCCTGACGCCACCAGCGAGGGCTGGCGCTGGATCGTGGACCCTCTCGACGGCACCACTAATTACCTCCAGGGGCTGCCCATCTACGCCGTCTCCATCGCCCTGGAAGACCGTACAACACTCAAGAAAGGCCGGACCTGGGGCGAGTTGAAGCTGGGCGTCACGTACCTCCCGCGCCTGGACGACATGTACACCGCCCTGGCCGGCGGCGGAGCGTATAAAAACGGTTCGCCGATCCGTATCAGCCCCAAAGAAGACCTGAGCCGTTTCACCCTCGCCACCGGCTTCCCTTTTCATTCTCATCAGCATCTCGACAACTACCTGGCGATCTTCCGTGACATCTTTCTGCAAGTGGGCAACATCCGCCGCGCCGGCGCTGCCTGCGCAGACCTCGCCTGGGTCGCGGAGGGCGTGTTCGACGGGTTCTGGGAGATGGGCCTCAAGCCCTGGGACATGGCGGCCGGGCTGGTGCTGATTCGTGAGGCGGGCGGCGTGGCTACGGATTTCTGGAACGGCGATCCCCTCGACAACGGCTGGCTGGTGGGCGGAAACCGGATCGCGTATGAGGCGCTTAGGAAGGTGGTGCAGAAGCAATATCCCGAACCGCCAGATCTGCAATCTGGCAGGTAGCCCGGACATGCTTGTCCGGGATATAGACGGCTGGTCGTGTCACATCGTAAACGTCGTGCTTGGATGGTCCTGCCAGGTCGTTAGCGTCGTGTGCGGAGACCTGACACAGCATCAAACAGGACAACTGTCAGATCTCCACTGCGTTCAGGATCTGACACAACCTGGAACAGCAGATAAGCCATGAGTATCGTTTCGCTCAACAAAAAAGCGCTGCACAAAACCCTCGTCCTCGGCTTGGACGGTTACCCGCACTCTCTGCTCACACAGCGTATGCAGGAGCGTCCCGACTCCATCTGGCATCAGTTACTCGAAGAGGGTCGTCTCTACCGGACCACGTCGGTACGGCCGGAAGTCTCGTCGGTGGCCTGGGCCAGCTACCTGACCGGTTGCGAGCCGGGCGAGCACGGCCTTCTGGGGTTCGTCGACCGCACTTTTTCGCCGCCGGGCCTCTACTTCCCCAACGGCGCGCATCTACGTCGCCAGACCCTGCCGGAAGCGGTCCACGAGGCTGGCGGAGCCACCATTTCCATCAACATCCCCGCCACCTTTCCCCCAAAACCGGTGCGCGGGCTGATCGTGGGCGGGTTCCTGGGCGTGACACTCAAGACCAACGTCCATCCCCCGGAATGGCTGCCTCGCCTGCAACAGCACAACTACACCATCGACACCGATCCCGGCCTGGCGTATCAGGATCTCAGCGCGTTCTACAACAGCCTGGAAGAGGCGCTGGAAGCCCGGCTCGAGGTCGCGCGCGAGGCCGCCTCCGAGTTCAACTGGGACCTGCTGCAACTGCACCTTATGGAGACCGACCGGCTGTTCCATTTCTTCTGGGAGCGTGAAGAGTGGCGGGACCGTTTCCACGCTTTCCTGGACCGGATCGACGCCGCCGTCGCCGAGTTCGCTGCGCTCGCGAAACGGGAGAACGCCTCGCTGGTGATTCTCTCCGACCATGGGTTCACCCGCGCGCGCCGCGTGTTCTTCATCAATGCCTGGCTGCGGCGAGAAGGGCTGCTGGCGTTTCGGGGAGAACCGCCTTACGGTTTTCCTTCCATTGATCACCGGCGAACACAAGCCTACGCGCTGGTTCCAGGCCGTGTGTTCATCAACCTGAAGGGACGAGAACTGCAGGGGATTGTGACGCCGGGGCAGGATTACGAGCGCCTCAGAGAACGATTAATCGCGCAACTTGGCGGCTTGCGCGACCCGCGGGACAATGCGCCGGTCTTCTCGGAAGTGAAGCGCCGTGAGAAGGTCTACCGGGGCGAGGCTCTCCAGCAGGCGGCGGATGTGCTGGCGTTTCCGGCTCGCGGGATCGATCTGAAGGCCGACTTCGGAGCGACCGAGTTATTCCAGACGCCCTCCACTCTCACGGGAGCTCACACCTTCGATGACGCGTTGTGCTATATACGCGGCGAGCAGCCCGGCCGGCGGGCGGATGAAGCGGACGTGGCCGCGGTGGGCCGGCACGTGCGCCGCCTGCTGGGTTTGCCGGTGCGATGAGTGGCGTCGCCGACTACATCGCGGTATCTTCAACCAGGTGATAACAAACGGAAACACCGATGGATTCCTACATTCAGATTCTGCGAGAGCACCAGTTCCTCGGCATTACACTGGACCAGTACATCATCGCGCTGTTGGCGATTCTGGGCGGGTTCGTGCTGAAGTGGGTTCTTGTCTCCGCCATCACCCACGCGGAACGGCGCGCGGAGTCGACCAAGACCGCCTTTGACGACCTGATCCTCAACGCGCTGGCCAAACCTGTGGGCTGGACCTGCGCGCTGGCCGGCTTGTGGGCGGCGTTTGTCTACCTGCCCCTGCCTGAGGAGCCGGTGGACATCGACCGGTTTGTCCGTTCCATGCTGCAAGCGGTCAGTGTCGTTATCGCGGTCTGGTTCCTGCTGCGGCTCACCAACGGCATGACCGAATACATGACCCGCAAGGCGTCGGAGACCGAAAGCCGGCTCGACGACCAACTTGTGCCAATTGTACGCAACACGGCGAAGACGTTTTTCATCGTCATCGGCGTGGTGATCATCGCGCAGGACCTGGGCTATTCGGTCACCTCGCTGCTGGCGGGGTTGGGGCTGGGCGGCATGGCGCTCGCGTTGGCCTCGAAGGATACCCTCTCAAACCTGTTCGGCTCCATCGTCATCTTCATCGACCGGCCGTTCCACGTGGGCGACTGGATCGAGATGGGCGAGATCGAGGGCACGGTGGAAGAGGTCGGCTTGCGGGTCACACGGGTCCGCACCTTCGCCAACAGCCTGATCACCCTGCCCAACTCCCAGCTCACCACCACCTCGATCAACAACTGGTCGCGAATGAAGAAGCGGCGGATTATGATGACGGTGGGCTTGACTTACGACACTACGCCGCAGCAGATGCAACAGGCGGTGGAGAAGGTCCGGGAAATCATCCGCGAGGACGACAACATCCACAACGATTTCTTCCTGGTCAACTTCCATGAGTTCGGCGCATACAGCCTGGACATCTTCATTTACTGCTTCACCGTGACCACGGTGTGGGGCGAGTACCTGCAGGCGCGCCAGGAGTTGCTGCTGAAGATTATGGCGGCGGTCGAAGAGATGGGGCTGGAATTCGCGTTCCCGACTCAGACGATCCAGATGGCCAAGCCGGAAAAACCGTTGCCCGGCGAACCGGAAGCCATGCAGCGCCAGAAACCGTTGTAAGCCGAAAGGTCATCCATGTCCGCATCCGTCTGGGGTATCGCCATCCTGATCCTCCTCACCTTCGGCCTGGGACTGTTCCTGTTTCAGGGCCGGATGGTGTATCACCCCGGACGACGTGTCTACCAGGACCCCTCGGCTGCCGGCCTCGCCTTCGACGAGGTGACTCTCTACACCGATGACGGCGTCCAGCTTCAAGCCTGGTGGGTTCCCTGTGAGGGCGCGGAGTATACGGTGCTCTTCTGCCACGGCAACGCCGGCACATTGGCGGGACGTGTGCCCACGGCGAAAATCTGGCACGACCTGGGCTGCAACATCCTGCTGTTCGATTACCGTGGTTACGGCAACAGCACGGGCAAACCCACCGAGCAGGGCACCTACCGCGACGCCATGGCCGCCTGGCGCTTCCTGACGGACAAGAAGCAGATTTCGCCGGACGCGATCATCCTTCACGGCCGCTCGCTGGGCGGCGCGGTAGCGGCCCGGACCGCGGCGCAGGGCCAGCCGAAAGCCCTGATCGTGGAATCGAGCTTCACCAGCATTGAGAATATCGCACGTGAACTGTACCCGTTCCTTCCGGTAAAGCTGATCCTTCGCTTCAAGTACGACACACAGCAGTATATCGCCCGAACCACCTGCCCTCTGCTGGTGATCCACTCGCCGGAAGATGACCTGATCCGCTACCGTCACGGCGAAACGCTGTTCCGTGAAGCCCGGGAACCCAAACGCTTCCTGGAGATCCACGGCGACCACAACGACGGGTACTTCGATTCGGGGGAGGTGTATGTTGAAGGATTGGCAACCTTCACAGGGTTTCTCGACAAGAACGTCCCATGATGTCATCCCCGCGTCGAGCCTGTTCTCGAAGGTTTTATAGGATGCGGGGATCTCCTCTGTTACCAACTCAAATGAGACAAGACTTTCAAGAAACAGTAAATCGCAGATTTGGATGTTTCGAAGTAAGACAGCGTTGCCATCTTACATCAGCTGGATCGTATCCAATTCCAACTCCTCGCAGGGCAATTCGCCCACCAGCAGGATCATGTCTCCTCCCCCCGCGCCGGTCGGTTTCGCACGGCCGCCGTGGGATCTCGCCCACGCATCCAGCTCATGATGCACATCCAGCAGAAACGGGATACCCGCCTCCTGAGCGCAAAGCTGCATGGCGGCGTTGAACCGATCCAGGCGGCCGAAAAGAATGTCCGGCGATGCGGAGAACCAGGCCTGAGCCAGCTCGTCGGCATAGATCAACCACTGAAAAAAACGTGAATCCTCTTTCTGTTTCGCCTCATTCGCCCAGCTTTGAAAGGGCTTGACCAGGGTGCGGGTGTTGGCCGCCTGTCCGCTCCAGACCAGCGCCAGGGGAACGTGGTTCTGTCCTCGACTCAGACGGATCGGCTCCAGCGTATACCGGTCGTTACCATCCCACTGGTACCGGATGGGACCGTTCCAGGCGCAGGCCGCCACATCGGCTCCGCTGCCCACGCCGCCCTGCGCCTCACGATGGGCATCCAGAGCAAGCTCGAGCACGTCGTTGCGATGATCCTGCCAGACCTTCCCGGCGCGTTCGTAGCGCAGCGCAATCACGCCGACCGCCTCCGCCGCCGATGAACCAAGCCCCAGCTTGATGGAATCCCCCACCGCGTTCTCTGTATAAAACGGGCTGCGGTCGATGTGAAGCTTTTCCAACGGTGATCGGTCTTCAAATCGTTCCAGCTCAGGGATTTCGATCGTTCGCGCCGTTTCTACGGGCGGTGGATAATGCGTCTCAGGCGGCTCGTCGGATTCGGTAAAAGTGAGGTAGCGTGGGACCTGAGTCAGCACCGACCATGCGCCGTACAACACGGCGTATTCGCCGGACAGCATGACTTTTCCGGGAATGCGTACAACGGGTTCCGTCACTTCAGCACCTCGGCGGGCCCACCGGGTTTGCCGATGAATACCGTCTCGACTCCATCAATCATTCGGATCTCGCCGGCCACACGTTCCAGATCATCCAGCTTCGCCAGCAGGGCGACATGCGCGCCGGCGTCGATGGTGGCATACGCTTCCAGCCCCTGCTCTCGCAAGTGCGCGGCTTTATGAATCAACGCCACCGTGGCGGGCGCCCAGTACACCAGCGCCGGACGAGTCGCAATCATGCAGGCGTGCATCGCCAGCGCGGAAGCTTCCGTCAAACGCCCGATCTCGCTGAAATCATCCTGGCGAACGGCGCTCAGCATGTCCTTGTAGTCGTGCTTGGTCCGGGAGACCCACTGGTTGTAGTAGGGGGAATGCGAACGGGACAGCTTCATGCCTTCGGTCGAGCCGACTTTTTTCTCGCCCGACGCGACCACGGCGACCACCATGCCGAAACGGATGGATTCCGCCGGCAGCAATAATCGCGCACCCGGATCGTTGGTAATGGCGAGGGCGGACAGACCGCCGGTGATGGACCGCGCCGCCGAACCGCTGCCGCGCCGCGCCAGCCGGGATACCATCCGTTTTTTCAGCGGTTTGACCGAGAATTCCTGCAAAGCCCTAGCGAGGGCGGCGAACCCCGAAGCGCTTGAGGCCAACCCCGCTCCGGTCGGGAACAGGTTACGGCTGCGCACTTCAAAGGTTCCCCTTAGCAGCTTCTGGTCACGCCACAGGTCGAGGAAGTTTTTCAGTCGTGCCTGTGTCTTCTCGTCCACCTCACGGTCATTCAAGAAAAAACGGTCATCCCCGCTTTCCAGCGGAGTGACCGTTGTCTCAGTCTTCAGGGCGTCCAGGGCCAGGGAAACGGAGGGCGTCGCGGGCACATTTCCGGGCATGTCCTGTTTGCCCCAGTACTTGATCAGGGCGATGTTGGCGTACGCCCGGGCTGTGACCTGTTCCATTACACAGAAGCCCCCAGGCTGAAGGGCAACACCTTGGCGTAGTGCTTCTTAAGCTCGCGGACGAGCTCGTTCTGCTGCTCCGGCTGGACCAGGGCGATCACCGCGCCGCCGCCGCCGCTGCCGGTCAACTTGGCGCCCAGCGCGCCGTAGTCCAGCAGTGTCGTCACCGCTTCGTCCAGTTTCGGCGTGGATACGCCCAGCTTGGACAACAGCTCATGGTTGCGGAACATCAGCCGTCCGACTTCCTCCGAATCGCCCAATCCCAGCGCAATCCCGGCGTCGGTGGTCAGGTTGCCGATCTCGTCGAGCAAACCGTCCACCCGTTTCGGATTCAGATCACGGCTGCGCTGCACCTGGCGGACCAACTCGATGGTCCGCGCACCCGGCTCGACCATGATGATGAGGCCATGCAGGCTGTGCGGCAAGCGGATTGGCAGAATTTCGCGAGGCGGGCCTTTACGGAACCACATCACGCCGTCGGACAACACCGTGGCGGCGTCCATCCCGCTGGGGTGACCGTGGAAAATCGCTTCCAGTTTCTGCACATCGTTGAAGATCTCGCCACGCCAGTGCCAGCTGTCATCCATCTTTTTAAAGCGGCGCATGGCGGTACACAGCGCCACCGAAAACGCAGCCGAAGACCCCAGCCCCATGCCGGGCACCAGGTCGGACTCGATTTCAATAGCCAGCGGCGCGCGGTGCAGATCGTATATCGTCAGCGCTTCGTTCACCGCATGGGAGAACATTCGCAAATCCTGGTCGGACTTGGGAACGGCAAACGCCTGCTTGAACTTCGGGTTCAGGAACCGAGGGCCGTCCGCATCCGGATTCAGGCGGATGGTCATGTGCACATCAATGGATGCGGTGATGCCCGGGTAATTGTATACGGTGGCGTGTTCGCCGAACAGCACGACCTTGCCCGGGGCGGACACTTCAATCGGCAACCCGTCATCGGGCATGGGCAGCTTGGGTGCGTTTTGCATGGTGCGATAGATCTCCTCGGCCGCCGCCACCTTCACCTCGCCACGGCGAATCATTTCCTGCGCCACATCTTCCACATCTTCCGGCGGAACACCAACACTGATCGCCACACTGCGGGCGTGCAGCGCCATGTGCCCCTTCTGAATCCCCACAGTGCTCAACGCCAGGCAGGCGGCGAAATTCTGAGCCAGCCCCACCGACGCCAGCAGGCCCGCCAGTTCCCCGGCGTTCTCGACGCCGCTGATGGTCCGCAGGATCTTGACACCGGGATGGGAGTTGACCGCTCCGCCGACCCAACCGACCTGCATCGGCAGCTCGATGGAACCGACCAGCTCGCCGTCTTCAATGGCGAAATTGGTCAAACTGCGGTACTGGCCGTCACGGGTGGCATAAGTATGTCCACCCGCCTCGATGGCGCGCCAGTCCTGTCCCAATGCTAAGGACGCGGCGCCGATGCCGTTGAAGATACCCTTGTTGTGTGTCGCCGCGCGGTAGGGGTCCACATTGGCCATGACGGCCGATTCCACCAGCCGCTTCGCGACCTCTTCGCCGGTCTTCTGTTCGGTGGCGAGATGCTTGATCTGCATGCGGAAGCCGGCGCGCGCCAGGCGACGGTCGGCGTAGTTGGAAAGAATGCGCAAATTTACCCGGCCGCCGGTGATCTCTTCGATGGTAGGCCCGGCGGCTTCGCAGGCGGCGTTGATGGCGTTGGCGCCCATCGCTTCCAGCACATTGATCAGTAGGTGTACGACAAGGAAGCGTCCAGTACGTTCGCCGCCGTCCAGGATGCGGGTTTCCAGGTCAAACACTCCGCCGCCCCGCGCCACCATACGCGGCCCGGCAAGATTGGCCTGGTCAAGTATCCGCTGCTTATGATGCCTGATCTTCTCCACAGCCTCGACCGGATCGTCCAGATCCATCACCTGGATTTGACCGATCATGACCGGCTCATCCACCGTCGCGGTAAACCCGCCGGCATTGCGGATCATCAAGGCCGCCTTGGAGGCCGCAGCGATGATCGACGCCTCTTCAATGGCCATCGGCGCGATGTAATCCTGCCCGTTGACCTGGAAATTTAATCCCAGACCAAGTGGCTGGCCCAATACGCCGACCGAGTTCTCCACCATGTTGACGGCGTGCTCGACACGCAACGCATTACCGTCGCGGAGCTGGGCGATCTGGCGCTCAGAAAGATCAAAATTCTTCGCGAGCAGCGCGAGACGCCGTTCCACGGTCAGCCGATAAAACCCCGGAATACGTGAGGTTTTTGGTTCACGCCCGGTCCGAACCGTGGACCGGGCCTTGAAAGGTTTTGGTTCGCTCACGACTGTATCCTTGTATCCCACCCGTAGGCCGCCAGCCAAGTATCCCGAAGATCACCGGAGATAATCTTGCGGGTGTTGCGCAGTTCCGTCAGGTTCCGACTCCCGGTCAGAAACATGGCGGATTTCAGCTCGAGTCCGATTCCTTCGAGCCATTCCTGCGCCAAGTCTCCGCCACGCTCCAGGTACTGCAACAGAACAGGGCGCGCGAAACCGGCCAGATCCGCTCCCAGAGCGATGCTCTTGGCGACATCCAGACCGTCACGGATACCCCCGGCGGCTACGATGGTAGCGCTGTCTCCAAACACTCGACGCGCGGCGATGGTGCTGAACGCCGTGGGAATCCCCCACTCGCCGAACAGCATTCCCAGCCCTTTTTGCTCCGGCTGCACCGCACGAAATTGTTCCACCTTGGTCCAGGAGGTCCCTCCCGCACCAGCTACATCTATATAAGGTACACCAACAGACTTCAGTTTTTCAAGAGTTTCCACCGAAAGACCCGCACCGGTTTCCTTCACCAGTACATTACCCTCCAACCGATCCACCAGCCGGGCGATCTGATCCAGCACACCCTGGAAGGTATGCTGGCCCTCTTCGCCCTGGATAAGCTCCTGGGCGGCGTTGAGATGCACACACATCCCGTCGGCTTCGATCTTCTCATTTAATCCAACAATATCGTCTATGCTGTGTTCTACCAACTGCACCCCGCCGATGTTCCCCAACAGTACTGTATCGGGCATGTCCGGCCGCACCACAAAGTCCTGAAACAAATGAGGATGACTCAGGATGACACGTTGGCTGCCCACGGAGAAGGGTATTTTCAGCTTATTAGCCACCAGGGCGAGCGCACGGTTTAATCGCTTGGCATACTTCGCACCGCCGGTCATGCTGGTGATCATCAACGGCATGGCGATTGTGCGTCCGAAAAATTCAGTGCTCGTATCAATGTCATTCAGGTTCAGTTCAGGGAGAGCCTGATGGACCAGTTGCACATCCGAGAGCAGAGTGCCCCCGGTATGTTCAACATCCATCTGAGCGACGATCCGCAGATGGTCGCCTTTGCGCCGTACGATCTGGTTGTCCAGCATCGCTAACCCTGAGAAACGAAACGTGAAAAACTAAGAAACAGAAAGGTACACGCGACAGAAAACCCGGGTCAAGCCCGATACTCCCTGCGGCCTCCGGTAAAACCAAGAGGTTGCTTGGATATTTTTGCCCCGGGCAGCTCGTTGTGACAAACCGCACTACGTTCTGGCTGCTGCAATGAAACAAAACCAGGGCGTATCAGACAAAAGTTGGTCGCTGCCCGGGGCAAATCCATCAATCCAGATCAATTACAATACTCCGGATCAGGGATGCAGCCGGTACGCTCGCACCAGATCCTTGAAGCCCTTCACCTCGAGCTCGCCCATGTCTTCCAGATCGAACTCTTCCAGGATATGCGAATGGGTCTCCTCGTCCACCACGATATCGCCCGACTCGCCTTTGCCCTGCAAGCGCGACGCCAGGTTCACCTTGGACCCGATGATGGTGTAATCGATCTTGTCCTTGGTCCCCAGGTTGCCGACCGCCACTTCTCCCGTGGCGATTCCCACACGGATCTGGATGGGTAAACGTCCCTCAGCCGCCCATTTCTCCCTCAGTCTCCGGGCTCCCTCCTGCATGGCGACGGCGGTCCGGACCGAATTGGCCGGGCTGACAATCCGGCTCTCTTCCTCGTTCTCAAAAAACGCCAGCAACCCATCGCCCATGTACTTGTCGATAATGCCCTCATGCTGGAACACCAACCCCACCATGTTGTTGAGGTATTCATCCAGCACCGCCTGCACCTCGTCGGGCGAATTGGTGTCGCAGAAGCCGGTAAAATTGGCGATATCACTGAACAGGACGCTGATGTACTTCCGCTTGCCGCCGGGTTTCAGCAGGTCAGGATTCTTCTCCATCCGCTCCAGTAGCGGCGGCGACAGGTAGCTGCGCAGCCCCTCGCGGATCAGGAGCAGATGCCGCTGCTCGTAATAGAACTTGTAGAACATGGTGAATCCGGCCAGCAAGACAAACGGCGTCATGAACGCCATCACCGGCAGAATCCAGCCGACCTGCACGAACAAAAGCAGCACCAGCGCCGTATATGCGACGCTGATCAGGATCGCGACGATCACCAGCCAGGTCATGCTCCTGCGAATGGCGACCCGCCACAGAACAAGCAGCGCAAGCAGCAGGAGGAGCAGATCCAGCCAGAAAGGGGAATACCTCAGAAAATCGCCCTGAAGTATTGCGCTTAACAGTGACGAATAAATAAAGACAAAGGGGAAGTTGTTATCCAGCGGCGCTTTGCCGTAATCCTTGCCGGCCGTAGAGATGTCGCCCAGGATGCCCACTTTGCCGCCGAACATGGGCAGCAGCCGTCGCGGGTTGTCCACTTCCAGCACATCGAGCGCGCTATACGATTGCGGCCAGTTTTCCTCGGTGAACCGCCCCGGCCAGTTGATCACCATGCTGCCCGAGCCGTCCAGCGGAATCACCAGATCCTGCGGCTCTTCCCCCTCGGGGAGTTGAAGATCCTTGAGCACCACTTGATGCGACGCAACTGCAACGTTAGCCAAATCGTAATCGAGGTACGCCGCCAGCGCGGCCATGGCGATGGAAGGAACCAGCCGTCCTTCGGTCTCCGCCACCAGGGGATAACGACGCACTACTCCATCCCGGTCCGGCAACAGGTTGACATACCCGGACAGGTACGCGCCCCGCAGCAGTTCCGGATATGGAGTCGCGTTGAAGCCCTCGAAGTCGCGCAGCGAGGTCGCTCCGATCTCAGGATAGGACGTAAAATCGACGATGGGATTGTAATCCTCGCTGGAGATGCGCGCCGCTTCATCCGAAAAATTGCCCTGGTAAGCGAGGATGACATTGGCGGCCCAATCCACCGCCTCCGCCAGCGCCCGGTCGCCGGTAGAATCACGATACCCGCTGAAGAGCAGATCGCTGGCGATGATGTCCGCACCCCCGTCGGCCATGGTCAGGATCAGCCGAGCCAGATCCCGCCGCCCCCACTCGTAGCGGCCCGATTCCGCCAGGGAATAGTCATCCAGCGATACGTGGAAAACCTCCTCGGTAATGGTCGGGTTGGACGCGTAATGATCCCGGAAGGCGAAGCGCTGGTCAAGGGTATTCAACTCGGCGACCTCGAATACGCTGGGCATGAGTTGCACCAGCACCCAGCCGATGCTGACGACGACGAGGCCCCAAAGCAGCAGATTGCGCGATGGTATGGTATCGTGTGGGTTCATGAACCGGATCGCCTCCCTCGGTCACTTCGGGCCGCTGGTGATCTATTCGTGAATAATCTCCACCACTTCCCAGGCGATCCCTTTGCCGGCGGTGTGCTGGTAGAGCTGGTCGGCGGTGATGCGTGTCTTCTCTTCCTCGTCCACCCCCCGGTAGCTCGCCCCGATGGTGTCGGGCCGGTCCAGGCGAGCACGCAACGGCGGCGCCGCACCGTCCTCCGCCATGGTCACCATCGCCAGCTCGGTACCGATCTTGCGTGCGTAACGATCTCGAGATTTCCCGTCGGAATCGTTGTATTTCTCGAACTGCTGCTCCAGGTCAACCAGTTGCTCCCCGCTGCAGATCATGTAGACCCGCTCTACACCCGTGTTGTCGTCGAGCTGCAGCCAGTCCAGCGCCGTGGCGGAACCGTGAGTCACTCCGGCGCCTTTGCCGTGAGTTACTGCGTGGTACAGGAAATAACTGCCGTCGGAGGCTTCGAGAATGATGTAGAAGCAGGTGGCTCCGTGGAGACGGTAGTTGATTTTGAAGTAGTCGCCGGAGGCCAGCGTATCCTCGTTCGTCACCTCAAAAAGCTGATCCGGCTGGCCCGATTTCATGCCGACAATGCCGTAGGTGAATTCCACACTGTCCGCCTCCTGAGCCGGCGCTATCGCTGCCGCCGTCAGGATAAGGCCAAGAATTACCGGTAATAGAAATGACTTGCCCATCTCAACTCCCTCCCTGCGCGTAACGCACACTTGTCCTGCACCCGGTCGCGTCCCGAAGTTTGGTGGAAATTGAGTTCCACCGTTCGGGTTGTTGAAT
>CAZYOC010000051.1:0-19895 GCA_964648415.1 uncultured bacterium
GGGTTGGTGAAAAGGGGACTGTTACCTTTTCAAACCTTGCTATCAACTAACATTCACAACGATGTGTCCGAAAAGGTAACTGTACCCATTTTCACGGTCTGTCTCACGATAATTTATCGGAAAAATGGTACAGTTACCTTTTTGATTCACACTGTAGTAAACATAAAACCTCTCGCGGCAAAAAGGTAACAGTCCCTTTTTCCTATTCCAAGGTGTAGGCCAAACGGACGGCGCGTACCTTGGGCTATGGCATAGAACCACTATGCCGGCGCGAAATCGCCTTGAACTTGACTCATCAAGAAACAAGCAGAAACGTTCATACCTGGTGCAACGGAGCACTAGAAGCCCGGCCGGAAAGTGTGATTCAGACATTTCTGCAGGAGTAGTCGGTTCTCATTGCCGGATCGAGCTCAGCGGAAGTGCATCATAAACACCGTGATAGCGCTGGAGCGTTTGTTGTATGAGAACTGGATTTTGGTCAGCGTTTCGCAAAAAGTGGGTTTCCGGCCGGGCATCTAGCCAAAGGGTCATAAACGAGAATCCGGTCTGTCTCGTGGCATTTGGCTCACTGCCAGGGGCAGATATTGTTTTATAGCTCGTGCAAAGGATCACTGGAATACAGCTCGCACACCAAATCGATGCACCTGTCCGGCCGCGCCCTGCGACAGGAATGCGTAGTCGAACCCGTAGGCGCGCCAGGTAATCCCGATTCCCCCGCTGATCCCCGCCAGGCTGTCTTCGCCGCCGCCGGTCCGGTAGTCCGAGCCAAGGGTGGTGTAGCCTACGCGAAGCAGCAACATCTCCGACACGGTGAACTCACCGGAACCGGTGAAGTACAGGTCCTCGTTCTGCTCGTAGTGCGCGGTTCCGCTGAGGCGGAGGGGGAGGTGCTCGAGTTTCTTCGAGGCTCCGAATCTCGCCACAAACGGCAGCGGCTCCGAGGTATCGTTGTAGGCTTCCAGTTGCGCGCCGGCGTTTTGCACGGTTGCGGCTACGGTGACGCCATTCCATTGGGGATCGAGGAAGAGGCCGAGGTCCACCGCCGCGCCGCTTGAAGTGTAATCGCTGATCTGGCCGCGGATGTATTTCACGTTGGCGCCGGCGGACAGGCCTTTCCAGACCGGACGGGCGTAACTGAGGGCGACGACCATGTCGGAGGCGTTAAACGTGCCGTCCTGCGGGGAGTCAATGGAGGCGTACCGGTCGAAGGTCCCGTAACTGAAGTAGGAGACCGCCGCCGCCGCGAAGCCGCCGTAGAAGGGTTGTCCGTACACGCCCATCCCGGAGGTGAGGTCCAGCGGATGGTTTGCGAAGGAGGCGCCGGCCTGTCTGCCTTCCGCGTGGGCCAGGGCGGCGGGATTGAGCCATACCGAGGCTGCTTCGCCTTTGGCCAGCGCCACGGGGAAGCCGCCCAGGGCTGCGCCGCGCGGGCTCGCATCGATCCGAAGCAGGTCGTATACGCCATCCGCATGCGCCGGCGGTCCCGCCAAAGCGAGCGCCAGTCCCAGAACTGCGCTTACCGCTATCCGCTTAGTACCGATCATCGTCATCCTCGTCGTCTGCTGTATAGGTCCAGGGGTCATCGCCCGACGAATCACCCGTGAAATCGTAGACTTCCCATTCGCTGGGGTCGCGTGGATCACTCCGGTAATACAGCCGCCGCCGGATGATGGCGGTTGCGCCGGCGAAAACGACCAGCAACGCCGCGCCGATCCACAGCCAGGTGGTCATGTCCGCCCAGAACAGGAATCCCCACCACTTGTATTTCTTCCTCAGGTCCGCATGCCAGGCCGCTTCTACAGTAAAATAGTCACGTCCGGTGGCTTTCCGGAACAGCGCATCGGGGTCTCGCCCGGCACGGAACCCGTGTACCAGCTTTGCAACGGTGTCCCAGCCGTAAGTCTCCACCAGGTAGCGAACCATGCTGACCGATTGCAGGTAGGCCAGCCGCGCTTCTTCCGGGCCCAGCAGCAGGACGTCCTCGATTTCCCCGAGGGTGAGGGTCTGGTGTGTGACCACCGACCGCGCCAGCAGCGAAGGGTTCCGGAACAGGGTCTCGCCGCTCAGGTACACCGCCAGCCCTTCGGCCATCCACTTGGGCAGATGAGAATACCCGTCGAGTTCGGTCAGCAGGTGGACGCCTTCATGGAGCGCCACCGCTTTGAAGTGCGCGGCTCCGTGACGGACTCTCGGAGCGAGCAGCACGACCACTCGTTCACGTGGATACACCGCCCCTCCGGTCCATTCCGGCAGGCCACGCGTAAGGTACTTGAACCGCGCCTCGTTGGGAGCGATGAAGACCCGGACATCGCGCGGCATCCGCAGGTTCAGCTTGGCGGCGAAGTCGCGCAATTGGTCACGATACCAGTCGGCCAGCATCTCTGCGGCCTTCAGGTCCTGGCGTTCGTAATAAATGTTAAACTCTCCGTCGCGGAGCTCGTTCCATTCGCCCGGCGGCATATCGTCGCCCGCCACGAAGGCGGCGTGAGTGAGCAGGGGGAGGAGGAAGAGGAGGAGCAGGAGTAGCCCGGACATGCCTGTCCGGGTGAGTTTGCGCATGCAGTTCGGTTGCCATTTGTCACCAGAACGTGTACGCTCGAATGCGTCATCGTACGTGTTCGTTGATTCGTTCTCGAGTCTGCTGCTGTTTGTGCGCGTTTCACCTTGCCTGGATTCCAGCCCTCCAGAATGTTCCCGAATAGAACCCACTCTCATTCCCGCGAAGGCGGGAATCCAGGCAAGGTCCAAGAATACAACGTGTTGGCAATTCAGAAACGGAGTAGTGTCCAATGCGGGGTTTTCATAGTTGATATATTGTATCGTATTAACATGTCTGGATTCCCGCCTTCGCGGGAATGAGATCCATTGGAAAGTTTGATACAGTCTGCTTCGCGGGAAAGAGATCCATTGGAAAGTTTGATACAGTCTGCTTCGCGGGAATGAGATCCATTGGACAGTTTGGTACAGTCTGCTTCGCGGGAATGAGATCCATTGAACAATTTGGTGCAGTCTGCTTCGCGAGGAAGAGATAGGGATAGTATTCTTACCGTCTTTCTTCGCGTCTTTGCGTCTTTGCGTGAGGCCTCTGTTGGACTGATCTTGCTTGCACTGGTGCATCTGCGTGAGACGAGAGAGCGCTGCTGTCAGGAACGGCCGGCTCATCAGGCGACCTCCAGCGGGTCCACATCCACCGTCCAGCTCACCCCGGAGGGCAGCGTGACCTCATGCCGCACTCGACGGATGGCGTTTCGCAGCAGCTTCCCCGTAGGATCCTCCTCACGTTGGGTTCTCACCAGCAACCGCCAGCGGTACTGTTTTTTCGCCCGCACGACCAGCGCCGCCGACGGTCCCATGACCAGCAACGGATGCCCCAGCGCACGAAGCTTTTTTCCCGTTGTCGCAGCGGCGTCCGCCGCCTTGTCATGATCTTCCGACGCCAGCGTGAGCAGCACCATGCGGGCGTAGGGCGGATACGAAAACGCCTTGCGGCGCTCCAGCTCCCGCTTCAGGAAGCCCTCGATCTCGGGCTCGTGCAACGCCCGCAGGACCTCATGCTCCGGTGTCAGGGATTGCACCAGCACACGTCCGGGTTTGTCGCCACGTCCGGCTCGTCCTGCTGCTTGCACCAGCAAACGGAAGGTTCGTTCCGAGGCGCGGAAGTCGGGAAGGAAGAGCGCGGGGTCGGCGTTCACGATCCCGACCAGCGTCACATTGGCGAAATCATGGCCTTTGGCGACCATCTGCGTACCCAGCAGCAGGCCGGTCTCATCACCGGCGAACTTCCGCAGCAGCTCCTCGTGCATGCCGCTGCGGCGGGTGGAGTCGCTGTCCATGCGGATAGGCTTGAACGAGGGGAAGCGTTCAACGATCTCATCCTCGATGCGCTGCGTCCCGGCGCCGGCGGGAAGCAGGTTGTCCGAGTCGCACTTGGGGCAGGTGTCGGGTACAGGTCGTTTTGCGCCGCAGAGGTGGCAACGGAGCCACGAGCCGCTTTTCGTGCTGTGGTAGGTCATGGTCACAGCGCAGTTGTCGCACTCCTCACGGTGGCCGCAATCCTTGCAGATCAGGACCGGCGCGAATCCGCGCCGGGTCAGCATCAGCATCACCGATTCGCCCTGCTCGACCGCCTGTTCGATTTCGTTGCTGAGTTCCGGGCCGATGTAGGGCGCATCGCCCGATTCACGTCGCCGGTCAGCGATCCGGATCTCCGGCCAGCCCGCGCCGAAGCGTTCCCGCAGCCGCAGCTTGGTCAATCCGCCCTCTTCGCATAAACGCAGGCTCTCCAGGCTGGGCGTAGCGGACACGAGCAGCGCGGCAGCATTGGCCTGACGCGCCCGCATCAGCGCCACATCACGGCCATGGTAGCGGGGCGCGGGATCGGCCTGTTTGAAGGATTCCTCGTGCTCCTCGTCAACCACCACCAGCCCCAGGTTATGCAGCGGTGCGAACACGGCGGAGCGGGCTCCGACCACGACATGCACTCGGCCCTCGTGCACCTCGCGCCAGGCGGCGACACGCTGCGCCTTGGTCAGGCCGGAATGCAGCACCGCCACCGGGGCGTCCACACCCGCGTGGATCCGCGCCACGACTTGCGGCGTCAGTGAGATTTCCGGCACCAGCAGCAGGACGTCCTTGTTCAAGCGGATCGCTTCCCGGATCAGCTCGACATACACCCGCGTCTTTCCGCAGCCGGGCGGGCCGGTCAGGAGGAAACCCTTGTACTCGTCGCTGTTCAGCGTCGGTTGCGCCGCCGCGACCGCCTCCGCCTGGTCTTCCGAAAGCGGGGGCAACGGTCCGGCGGCGCGGGGATCGAACCCGGCTTCGGCCTCGATGGTCGGGACGCGTTCCGTGGTCACCAGCTCGAGCTTGAGGAGGGCGTCGAGCACCGGACGCGATGAGTTGGCTTCGTCGCGCAGCCGTTTCCAGGTCGCCCGTCCGCCATATTGCCAGAGCGTATCCCACAATCGTTGCTGCGCGGAGGCGTGAGCGGCGATCACCGCCTCGTTGTGAGGCAGCGACGCTACGACCACCTCTTCCGTGAGCGCGATTCGAGGATTGACGCGTCCCTGTTCAGTAATCCGCACAAGCTCGAACTTCTTTAACAGTTGCAGCCGTCCGAACAGGTCCGGTGTGCGGATGCGGCGCGACAGAGCGTATGCGGACAGCTTCCCGGCGCCGGCCAGTGTGCGGGCGATGCGAGCGAGGTGCTTGTCCTCGCGCACGGTGGAGGGCCAGCCCATTTCCAGCTCGCTGCCTGTCCAGGTGAGCAGCCAGCGGGGGTTGGTCAGCAGACCCGACGGCAGCGAGGCCCGCAACGCTTCCGCCCAGCCGCACAGGTAGTATTGAGCGATCCAACGGGTCAGAGTCAGGATCTCGGGGATCACGGTAGCGTCGGAGTCGAGGACGTCCAGGATGGGCCGTGGCTGGCCGGGCGGCGCATCGCTTGTGGTCTCCACCACCACGCCCACCACGGTGCGGTTGCCAAGCGGGACCTTGACCCGTTTGCCATGCGGATTTGTGTCGCCGGTAAGCGGACCGGGGAGATAGGTCAGCAGTTTGTCCGCGGGGG
Organism: uncultured bacterium; assembly: GCA_964648415.1. Classification (GTDB taxonomy): domain Bacteria; phylum Electryoneota; class Electryoneia; order Electryoneales; family Electryoneaceae. The sequence goes on from CAZYOC010000051.1 coordinate 5,570, forward strand.
TGACAGTCGCCACCCGCAGGTATGTCGGCGTGGAACTCATTTCTGACGAAAGACGACTTTGATCGGTACGCCCTCGAACCCGAACTCCTCCCGGATGCGACGTTCCAGGAAGCGTTTGTAATGTTCAGGCATCAGCTTGGGATAGTTCATGAAAAAGACGAACAGAGGCGGCGCGGACTTGATCTGGCTGACGTATTTCACCTTCAGCCATTTGCCTTTCACCGCGGGCGGAGGTTTCTCCTCGAATACCGCCTGGGCGAACGAGTTCAGTTTGGCGGTGGGAATACGCTTGCCGCGTTCCTCGTGGATCTGCAACGTCAGGTCGAGCACCTTGCGCGCACGGTGCCCGGTCAGGGCCGAGATGAACACCATCGGCACGAAGCTCAGGTCCGGGAGCTGCAAACGGATTTCCCGTTCGAACTCCACCATGGTCATGTGATCCTTCTCGACCAGATCCCATTTGTTGACCGCCAGCATGGCGCCTTTGCCGCGGTTGCGGATGTCGTCCAGCAGACGCCGGTCGTGCTGTGTCAGCCCAACGTGACCCTCCATCAGCACACAGGCCACCTCGCACCGGTCGATTGCGCGGATGGTGCGCAGCGCGGTGTAGTATTCCAGCGACTCCTTGCGCAGCTCCTTGGACCGTTTCAACCCGGCGGTGTCCACGAGACGGATGGTCTTCTCGTGGTATTTCATGGTGAAGTCGACGGCGTCGCGGGTGGTGCCCGGCTTGTCGTAGACAATCTGCTGCTCCTTGCCCAGCAGCTTGTTCAGCAGGGAGGATTTGCCCACGTTGGGCCTGCCCACCAGCGCCAGCTTGATCTCGCCGGTTTCTTCCCTGTCCTCGAACGTTTCGAACCCCTGGACCACTTCGTCGAGCAGGTCGCCGGTGTTCATGCCGCTCATGCCGCTGACCGGGATGGGATCGCCCAGCCCCAGGGAGAGGTATTCCCAGGCGTTGACCTCGTGCTTGAGCACGTCGATCTTGGTGACGGCGAGGATGGCGGGCAGACCGGCGCGGAGGATCATCCGGGCGACCTCCTCGTCCATCTCCGACGGCCCCACCTGGCCGTCCACCACAACGACCACCTTGTCGGCTTCGGAGACGGCCGCTTCCGCCGCTGAAGAGACCAGACGGTCCAGCTCCTCACCGCCGCGCGGCATCAACCCGCCGGTGTCGACGAGGGTAAACGGGATCCCGTTCCAGTCCATCCGGGCGCTGATCCGGTCACGGGTGACGCCGGACTGGTCGTCTTCAATCGCGTGTCGCCGTTGCAGCAACCGGTTAAACAACGTGGACTTGCCGACATTGGGACGGCCCACTATGGCAATCATCGGGGTAGGCATGGGTTCCTTCGTGTGTTACGTGTATCAGGCGGTGTTTCTTCTCGCCGTAGAACTCATATAGCGTTTTCGAAAGAAATGTCACATGATGTCATCCCCGCGGAAGCAGGAACCGAAGCTTGCAGCGCCCCGTAGTGTAGGACAGCCGTGAATCCAGCAAAGTTGATATAATACAAGATGTTGACAATGAAAACAGGTAGCGAATTCCCCTCTGGTACTGTGATTTCAACATGTTGTAAAATTGGACCTTCCTGGATTCCCGCTTTCGCGGGAATGACGCTTGCCCCGCGTTTTGATACAGTCTGGTAGGCAGGGATCTCCGCCGTAATCGGTCCCCATGAGACAAAACTTTGACGTATCAGTATAATGTACACGCGCTGTACGCTACGTTCAATGACGGGAGCATGAAACCTGGACCTCAACAGTCCGGGTTTCATGCTTGCAATTTTTGCAGTTTCTGACGCATGGGCCTGTTTGTTGTAAGCAGGCTTGCAAAGGTGCGGCATCGTACTTTCCCTGTATATGTACCGAGCAACAAAAGCCACCTTCGCTGGGAGCACCAGGCATGGCCGGTGTCAAGAACACCAAAACCGGATATTTCACGAGTATTCATGCTTCGTCAACTTAACCCTTTATATAGAAGCGATTTAAACGGTTTTCGGGTTTGAATCACATGACGACAGTTTGTTGTCGTTGTCGTTTTATGCGTCGCTGCCGGGGTTAAAGGATCTGGCAAACCTGTTCTCAGGGTGCGCGCTAAACTGACGGCGCGTACTTTTGGCATTTCTGCAGGATTCCCTGGTCCGGGCTGCCATAGTTACCTTAGATTCCCCGCAGCACCGCTCTGACCGGAGCGCCGCACACGCCGGTCACCTTCCAGGGCAGGCAGAGCAATTCATACTCACCCGGAGGTACATCGGTCAGGTCGAGTCCCTCGAGAATGATCACGCCTTTTCCAAGCAGGGTAAGGTGGGTGGTTGTCCCCGGGTCATCGTAACGCTGGATGGAGAGGTAGTCGATGCCGACCAGATCCATACCGTGATCCACGATCCACCGGGCGCCCTCGGTGGTGAGAGCGGTGTAGTCTTCCTCGAACCCGCGCGACGTAGCGGCCCACAGCCGGGAATTGGCGGTTTTCAGCAGCATGCGTGTCGTGCCGGTCGGAATGGCGAGCTGTTCGAGCTCCGCCGGGCCGATATGGGTGATCTCTTCGGCGACTTCAGCCACCCACGCCGTGCCGATCAGGCGCTGGAGGGCGATGGTCTCCACCAGGGGACCGTCTTGCACCACATGCGCCGGAGCATCGATGTGTGTCCCGACATGGAGCGTGGTGGAGATCTGCGAGCTGCCGTAGCCGTGCTCGCCGCGTTCAAAGAGAGTCTCGGCGGGTTGATCCCCCGGCCAGACCGGGAGCGTGGCGTTGACAGGTACGGAGATGTCGTAGAGTGAACTCATGCTCTCCTCACATACACACGATCCAAGGGATGTCTACTTTAAGGTAAACATTGGAATTGCTAGACTAAGCCATTGTAAATTATAGTATGGCCAAGTGTCAGCCTCCATGCGAGACCGGAAAGAAAACTTGACACGTTTCGACTTTGTGCCTATCTTCACAAAGTTTCACGCTGGCCGTCTGCCTGGTAACCGAGGTTTTAGCGTACGAGCATAGCCCTACCCATACCCAAGGACGGCCCCTTCATGCAGGAGGAAACTATGGCGACGAAGCGAGCTGGTGAGATCATGATTCCCCTCGGGGAATACCCTCACATCCCACTCAGGTACACCATCAGGCAGGCGGTGGAAGAGATGGAAGCCGCCGTGATTGTCAAGAACGGGCGTCACTCCCTCCCCCGCGCTCTGCTTGTGTTTGACCGTGACTATGAATTGGTCGGCACGGTACGCCGCCGTGACCTGCTCCGTACCCTCGAGCCTCAGTTCCTCCGCAGCCTCCCGGTGCATCACCAGCGCAAGTTGTTCGATGTGGAGGCCGATGTCAACCTCGTGGATATCAGCGTGGGGCGCATCGCAGACGCCGTAAAGGCCAATGGCGAGTTGCCGGTGGCTAATTGTGTGCGGCCCATGACCGGGGAAGTATATATCGGCGAACACCTTGCCAAAGTCATATACAAGATGTTCACCTTCGACCAGAACCTGCTGCCTGTGCTGGATAACCACAGGAATGTCATGGGGGTGGTGCGTAGTGTGGACGTTTTCCATGAGATCAGCAGCATCTTGCTTGAGGAGATGCCGGAGCCGCATTTGCCGCCATTTTCTGATGACGACATCACCGGCATCAGCATGGAAGGCGGACGCGATCAGGATCTTGGGGAAGAAGACTGATTCCGAGTTAACGACAGATCCCGATACCAAGCACAGGGTAGACGATGGCCAACCAGCCTCATCGCGACGTACACCTGCTGGCGGACGTCAAGCGGTTTGACTACAAACGATTGACCTTCATGCTGCTCGGTGTAGGGTTATTCCTTGCCGTGTATCTGTCCCCCGCCTGGCCGGACGCTGTGGACACCGAAGGCAACAGTTACGTTCTTTCACCCCAGGGCAAAGCCGCCATCGGCCTGTTCCTCTGGGCCGCCACCTGGTGGGTGTTTGAAGTCGTGCCCATCGGCATCACCAGCATCCTGATCGGTGTGATCCAGGTGCTGTTCCTGATTCGAGAACCCAAAACCGCCTTCACCGATTTCATGGACCCGTCGGTCTGGTTCATCTTCGGCTCCATTGTCATCGGCATGTCATTTTCCCGTACCGGTCTCACGAAACGTATGGCCTACAAGATGCTGATGCTGGTCGGAGAAAAGACCAGCATGATCTACCTGGGCTGTTTCGTGATGACTTCCGCCTTGACGCTGATCATGGCGCATACAGCGGTGGCGGCGGCGGTGTTCCCATTGCTGATGGCGGTGTACCAGCTTTACGACCCCAGCGAACGGCAGACCCGGTTCGGCAAAGGGCTGTTCATCGGGATGGCGTTTGTCGCCGGTGCGGGCTCGATTATCACGCTGCTGGGTGCGGCGCGTGGCGCGGTGGCGCTCGGGTTCTATGAAGAGATCACCTCCACCATGAACCTGGAGGGGCCGGCCCAGGTCGAGATGACTGACATCATGGATCCTGTGGCCTTTGTCACTACGGTTAGAGATGGCGAGAACGCCATGGCGAAAAAGGTGCAGACCTCGCTCGCGCCCGCCACGCAGGACATGCTCAGTCAATACGAGCCCGGCGGGCAACCGGCGGATTCCCTGATTGAAGCCATGGTGTACGATGTCAACATCCTCACCAAGCAAGTGATCTGTTGCGACTCGCTGTTGATCACCGGAACGGTGAACTTCGATCCGGCGCTGGTCCGGCTGGCGGCGATGGGGCATGACGGCCGCGACCTTACCCGGGTCAACCGCCTCATGGTGGAGCAGTCCTTCCCGGGACAGATCAAGAATACCTATACCGAAGTCACAGAAATTACGTTCTTTACACTCACGAAATTCATGTTCCCTGTCGGCGCTCTGATGACCTTTGTGCTCTGGGGGTACATCATGGTGTACTATAAACCGGAGCAGAAGACCATCCCGGGCCTCCGGAACCGGGTCGCGGCGCTCAACGAGAGCCTGGGGCCGTTGACACGCCAGGAGATCCTGACCATCATCATTGTGGCGACGACCATCATCCTGATGAGTTCGCGTCAGTTTGTGCCCGGATTGGACAGCCTGCATAAATCCGGCATTATTTTGTGCAGCACCATCCTGTTCTTCGTGTTCAAGATTCTGACAATCGACGACCTGGAAAGTGTGCCGTGGAACATTATCCTGCTGTTCGGCGGGGCGATGTGCATCGGGTTCTGCTTGTGGCAGACGGAAGCGGCGCAATGGATCGCCATCAACTGGCTGATTCTGTTTAAGAACGCGAGCTGGTTTATCTTTGTCATCGGGGTGGCGTTCTTCGTGTTGCTGATGACCAACTTCATCATGAACGTGGCGGCGATTGCGATTGTGTTGCCGGTGGCGCTTTTCCTGGCGCCAAAGCTGGGCGTGTCGCCGGAGGTGATCCTTTTCTCCTCGCTGGTGGTCGCCGGGATGCCCTTCCTGCTGCTGGTCGGCGCCGCGCCCAACGCCATCGCCTACGAGTCCAAACAGTTCAGCACCGGCGAGTTCTTTGTCGCCGGGCTTCCCGCATCCCTGATCCTGATGGTGGTCGTCGGGCTGTTTGTCTGGCTCATCTGGCCGCTGATGGGGATGCCGGTGACAACCTGATAGCCCGAATAGTTCACGAAACAGGTGGTGAAGAACCATTAATCGTGAAATATCCGGGATAGTGATCACCATTCAGACTTGCAGGGGTTATCCCAGCAGTGTTCTTGCGATCACCATCCGCTGGATTTCGCTGGTCCCTTCCCCGATGGTGCAGATCTTGGCGTCACGGAACATGCGTTCCACCGGATACTCCCGGCTGTAGCCATAGCCGCCGTGGACCTGGATCGCCTGGTTGCACACCCGTACCGCCACCTCACTGGCGTAGGTCTTGGCCATGGAGGCCTGGCGGATGTAGTTCTTGCCGGCGTCTTTCAGCCTGGCGCTGTGATAGACCAGGTGACGCGCCGCTTCGATCTCCATCGCCATGTCGGCCAGCTTGAACTGGATCGCCTGAAACGCGCAAATGGGTTTGCCGAATTGCACTCGTTCCTGGCTGTATTTCAAGGCCTCTTCAAAGGCGCCCTGCGCGATGCCCAGCGCCATGGCCGCGATGCTGATCCGGCCGCCGTCCAGGATCGTCAGGAACTGCTTGAAGCCTTCGCCTTCCTTGCCAAGCAGGTTCTCTTTCGGGATGCGGGCGTTATCGAAAGCCAGCGCCACTGTGTCGCTGCCCCGGATGCCCATCTTGATCTCTTTCTTGGAAATCTCGTAGCCGGGGGTATCCTTTGGAATGACGAAGGAGCTGATGCCTTTGGACCCTTTGGTCTTGTCGGTGACGGCCGTGGCCACCAGGGTGCCGGCGTAGGTGGCGTTGGTGATGTAGCACTTGGAGCCGTTGATGACGTATTCATCTCCGTCGAGCACGGCGGTGGTCTTGGTGCCGCCCGCGTCGCTGCCGGCGTCGGGCTCGGTCAGCCCGAACGCGCCCAGATAGGTGCCGTCACACAGCTCCGGGATGTACTTTTGTTTCTGCTCTTCCGTACCGAACATGACGAAAGGCTGTGTCCCGAGGGAGATATGCGCGGCGAGGGTGATGCCGGTGGAGGCGCACACCCGGCTGAGTTCTTCCACTGCGATGGCGTAGCATACCGTGTCCATGCCGCTGCCGCCGTATTCTTCCGGGATGGTGATACCCAGCAGGCCCAGTTCGGCCAGCTTGGGGATGACTTCTTCCGGAAAGCGTTCGTTTTCATCAATTTCTGCGGCATAGGGCTTGACCTCGCCTTCTGCGAAGTCGCGCACCATGTCCTTTACCATCTTCTGTTCTTCGGTCAGGAACATGTCGGTCTGGTCCATCGGGCGGTCTCCGTATGCTGGGAATGGGGCTGTTGTTGTACTTGTTTTCACAAGCTCGTAACCCTATAAGGAAACCGAAACGAGAGGAGATTGCAAGCAGAGCCGAGCGCTCCGCTATCGGCGATCGCTCGTCTCGGGCTCTGGAGCATTATTGCTTTTTCACAGAAATTTGCGTTATTATTGACGCTCCATTTTTGCGAGCGGTGATGAGGCCGCAAACCGAGGCCCGGGAGGAACTTGGCTGCCGCTCGAGCGTACCAGCATTGGAGTACGCACTACAGCGAACCATCCACTTTCAGGAAAAGGGTGATATAGATGAGTCGTCATTACATTCCCCGGACATACACCTCTTCCAGGGGCGTAAAAAAGACACGCGTGATCAAGAACACGGAAGAAGAAAAGAAGCGTCTTTCCGATTTGTTGGACTGGGTTCGCGAGAACCGTAAAGGAGACCATTACCGTGAGATCGCCCGCCAGGCCAACAAGGTCGACCAGGGCATGTAACGCTTATCCCAACTGTATTCTTACAACGAAAGCCGTGCTTTGTGCGGCTTTTTTATTGTTTTGGGATTCTCGACTCCTGGAGCCCTCGAGGAGCTACGATGAAGGTACTGCCGCGTGTGGTAGTGCTCCATTGCACCCGATATGACTGTTTCTGCTTGTTTCTTGCTGAGTCAACCGGCATAGTGGTCCTATGTTAAGTGAAATGAACGCAGAAATTGACCATCAGAAAGCATCATAGCTGGTGCAATGGAGCAGTAGTGTTTTGGATGTTTGCGCTTCTTTTCCAGGCGTCGGCGTTGCATGCCGCCGCTCCCCGGGATACTCTCGGGCTGGACATGCAGGCCGGGCAACTCACCGGTGAACTCGACGAACGCGATATCGACCTGGTCTGGATCGGCCTGACAGACGAAAACGACGCGGGGACTTTCAACTGATTCACCGGCTCCAGCGCTTGCCGACGCCGGATTCCGAGCCTACTTTAAGGATATGAGGGGAACCTGCACCCTACAAATCCTGACGATCCTTGTGGTCGGCCTGTGCCTGACGGTTGTCCCAGCGGCCGCGCAAGAGGAATCTCCCTCCACGCCCATCGGGTTCCACCGGTACACCCTGAATGAAGGCTGGAACCTGTTGAGCTTTCCCTTCATTCCCAGCGGGGCGACGGTGCGCGATGTGTTTGAAAACCACATCACCGGCGGCGAAAGCCCTGAGACCTCCGACCGCATTATGGCGTTCGATCCCACGTTTGGCGCATGGCTGACCGCCTGGCGAGGCTCCAACGGCTCCTGGCAGGGACCGCTGGCTCACACGGAACTGCGCTACGATTGGGCCTACTGGGTGCAGATCCGCTCGGGGCATGTGCCGGAAGAAGAACTGATCGTCATGGGCAAAGCGTTCAATGAACCGATCGTGGATCGCGGGACGTATGAGGCCGGGTATCACATCATCAGCCCGATCTGGGCGGGAGAGCTGGAGCTGGGTCAAACCGGTCTCGCTGAAGCCGGATTCCAGGAGCAGCATTTCCTGCCGGGGGATCCTGACGATTTCACAGGTCATGTGTCCCCTCACATCCTGACACCCATCACGGAGGAATCGTTCAAGCTAGCCTGGTTAAACCCGCATCATAATCGTTGGGTATCGAATATCGGGTCCTTCGAACCGGGCAGAGGCTACATCATGTATATAACCAACTCCATCAACTGGAGTTTCTATCACAGGCCGGACCTGGAACATGGCATGTCAACTTCGTCGCCTCCGCCTGGAAATCCAACGGTGCATAAGGCCATTCCCGGCGACACTCCAATGCCTGTGGATCAGGTTATTGCACCGGGGCGGCGCCAAACCCGCTCCAGCCCGACAGGAACACAGAAGGAGGAACGATAATGTTGCGCAAGCTCCTCCTTACAGCCATCCTGCTGAGCGGATTGTACACGACGGAGGCAGATGCCCAACCGGAGATCAACCCGCACTTTATCGCCTGTTACGATACCGTCGAGCTCGGGTATTTAACCCCCCCCGGCCTTGGAAGCCGCAATCCGAACCCTGGCACAACCTGGCAGGTAATCGTGTCCACGCAGGATGATGTTCTCGATCCTGTCAGCCTCGACAGCGCAACTCTCGGGATGCCGACCGGTGATGATGTGCTTGTGTTTCAAGGGCAGGGTGTTGCAAGAGGATGGTCTCTTGTCGCCACCGTTCTGCCTCGGCAGGAATATGTGGGACGGCCTGTGTTCGCGAGAGTGTTTGAAATGGCGCCGTTTACACCCGGTATACACTTCACGGAGAGCTATCGCCCGGGCGAAATGAGTGACCCGGAAACGTCCCATTTCAGCTTTATCCCGATTTTCAGTTATGACCACGGCGGTCACCTGGATATGCTGCTGGATACGACGGGCATCCCGGTAGGCACGCGGCTTGAACAGCTCGATCCATCCGACACAGATTTTTCGTATACGATTGAAGACTTTGCCAGTCTTGACTTGGAAACGTCCGAAGACGGCCTCGATATCCGCTATATCCAACTGAAACCCTTCATCGATCCCCCTTCGGACTGGGTGATGAGCGACCAGCCTTTTCCAAGGGCGCTCAGTGTGTCCATGGAGTACCTGGACCGAGCTTATTGGGAGGACGAGGGAGAATATGAGCTCAGCTTGTTCTTTACGTCCGAGGAATTGGACACGCTCTACGACGGCGCACTGGAGCCGGAAGACCTGGCCATCTATCGATACAGAGGCTATACAAATCACCCGTGGGAAGAGCTGGAAACAGTCATTCTGACGGGCATGGAGCCGTATCGGGCTCGTTACTCGCAGACCTATCTCCCGCTCTTCGGGCGCTTTGTCCTCGCGCCGAGCGGCCTGACGGACCGGGAGGAGGAAGCCCCTTCACGGATCACCTCGTACCGTCTCCATTCAGCCTACCCCAACCCGTTCAACCCCACCACCATCCTGACCCTGGATCTGCCGCAGGCGCGCCCGGCGGTGCTCGACGTGTACAACATGCTGGGCCGGCGAGTCGCAACGGTACACCAAGGCCCCTTGCCTCAAGGACGTCATGAGTTTACGTTTGATGCGACCGACCTGGCCAGCGGGGTGTACTTCGCCGTGGCCCGCGCCGGTTCGTTCCATGCGGTACAAAAGCTGGTCGTCCTGAAGTAAACGGAGCGTCTATGCGCACCTGGTTGACCCTGTCCCTGGTTGCTGTGTTGTTCTTTCTGCTGGCGAGCGGTTGCAGCCGTGGCCTGGCGGAAGAACCCATCGAGATCATCTATTCCGGCAACCTGATCGGCACGATCGGTCCCTGCAACTGTCCGGCGAACAAGGCGGGCGGCCTGCCGCGCCGCGCGTACACCATGAACAAGCTCAACAGCGCCATCACCCACCGGCTGGTGGTGGACGCCGGCAACTTCTCCGCCATCCACCCCGACTACGGCCCACAAAAGACCTACCTCCTGCTGGCGGCGATGGGGCAGCTCGGTGTTGATGCGATCCATATCGGCTACCGCGATCTGCGGTTCGGCCTGGAATTCCTCGAGGACGTCCGCAAGCATCACCAGATCCCGTTTGTCGCCGCCAACGTATACGACATGGAAACCGACCGGCGCGCTTTTCCCGGCCACCGTATGGTGCGGCTCGGCGCCAGCATCTTCGACCCGGGCTATCTCGTGGCGGTCATTGGTATTACGGACCAGAAACGTCGCCGTTTCCCCGGCAAGCATTTCGTCATCGAGGATCCGCGCGAAACCCTGCGCAAGGAGCTCGACGAGATCGGCGAGCATGCGTCGCTGATCGTCCTGCTGACCGACGCCGAACGTGCGGACATCATCAACTGGACCCGTGACCTGAGCGGCCGGATCGACCTGGTGGTCTCCAGCAACAACCGGCTGGGGCATCGCAATCTGATGCTGGACACCGGGATCCCGCTGGCCACCGTGGGACGGCAGGGAAAATACTTCGACCGCCTCGAGGCGAAGCACATCACCGACGGGCACTGGGAGTTCGAACGCCATTCCATCATGCTCGATGGTGACGTACCTTCCGAACCGAAACTGGTCAAGTTCATCCGTGACTTGCAGCAGGAGCTGAAACTGACCAACAGCCAGGTGGGGGATCTGTGATGGAGCGTTCCGAGCAGCAGCAGCTGACCGTCGCCGCCATCGCCGCCCGTCGTGAGGCCAAGGCCCTGTATTCCGGCTTCAAGGTGGGTGCGGCGCTGGAGGACAACCGGGGAACCATCTGGACCGGCTGCAACGTGGAATCATCCAGCTACGGCCTGTCGATCTGCGCGGAGAGGGTGGCGCTGGTCAAGGCGCTGTCCGAGGGAGCGACCGGATTCCGGCGCATGGTCATCGCCGCGGGTGCGGATGGCGACGACAGCCCGGCGTCACCCTGCGGCGCCTGCCGTCACCTGCTCAACGATTACGCACCCGGTATTGAAATCATCCTGGTCAACCCGGAGTCCGGCTCCCAGAAGGAGTTTACCCTGGATGAACTGTACCCGGAACCCTTCAGCGATGAATCGCTAACCGGAGAGCACAAGGCATGATCCCCAAGGCGTTTATCGGCATCGCAGGCGGCACCTGCAGCGGAAAAACCCTGGTCAGCAACCGACTTACGGAAGAAGTCGGCGAGGAAAACGTCCTGATCTGCAAGCAGGACAGCTACTATTATGACCTGCGCGACATCCCCATCGAGAAACGCGCCGAATGGAATTTCGACCGGCCCGGGGCCTTCGACTATGACCTCATCTTGAAAAACATGCAGCAGCTCCTGCTGGGGAAAGCCATTCAGGAACCCATCTATTCCTACGTCGAGCACATCCGCACCGGCGAGTTCCGCACGTTGCAGCCGCGCCCCGTGGTCATCCTCGAGGGCATCCTGACGTATGACGAGCAACGGCTGCGCGAGCTGATGAACTTCAAGGTGTTTGTTGACGAGGACGCCGACATCCGTCTCGCCCGGCGGCTGTCACGGGATGTCACCGAACGCGGCCGGAGCAGCCAGAGCGTCATCGACCAGTATATCACCACAGTACGGCCCGCGCACCTGGCGTTTGTCGAGCCCCAGAAACGGCACGCCGACATTATTATCCCCCGGGGCGGCGAGAACAACGCCGCCATCGAGATCCTGTCCAACCACATCAAGGCCCTGCTGTAGGAGTCCGATTCATGTTGCACGTTGTCCGCGATGAGAGCGGCTGGGTGGAAGTCGTGTGCGGCTGCATGTTCGCCGGAAAAACCGAGGAACTGATCCGGCGCCTGGTGCGCGCCCGGATCGCGCGCCTGGATGTCGTGGTGTTCAAACCGAAGATCGACGACCGCTACGACGCCGGGGACGTGGTCAGCCACAGCGATCAGCGCATACCCTCCTTCCCGGCGAAAACCTCACGCGAAATCGAGGAGAACGCCGGCAAGGCCCAGGTGATCGGTATCGACGAGGCCCAGTTCTTCGACGAGGCCCTGGTGGGAGTGGTGCGGCGGTTGGCGGACAAGGGCAAACGAGTGATCGTGGCCGGGCTGGATACCGACTACCGGGGCGTCCCCTTTGAACCCGTGCCGCAGATCATGTGCGAAGCGGAATACGTGACCAAAGTGATGGCCGTGTGCCACCGTTGCGGCGCGCCGGCCCACCGGACCCAACGCCTGGGCGGAGGCAAGGAGCGCATCGTGGTCGGCGGCGGCGCGATCTATGAAGCGCGGTGCCGGAATTGCTGGGAGCCGCCGTTTGACGACGGGATGCCGTCGGGGCAGGCGGGACTGTTCAACGGACAGGCGGAGAAGGGAGACGAAGCGTGAAAAACGGCGGGATGACAAAGACCACCCTGGCGGGGTTGGGCGCACTAATACTTCTGCTGGCCGTGCTGACCGCCGCCTGGGCGCAACCGGACAGCGCGACCGCTGACAGCGCGACAACGCCCGGCGTGGTATCCGAAGGCGAGCCGGAAAGGGATACCGCAAGCGTAGCGCCGGCGCACACCGCCGCTGAAGAAACCGAGTCCGACCACCTGATCGATACGTCCGACCTGGGTACCGACGCCTCCTTCCTGCAACGCCTGGTCGGGTTGATCGGCGTGTTTGTGCTGATGGGGCTGGCGTTTCTGCTGTCCAACAACAAAAAAGCGATCAACTGGCGCACCATCGGGGTCGGCGTCGGCCTGCAGTTCATCTTCGCGTTGCTGATCCTGAAAACCCCTCCGGGACGCTGGGTGTTTGAAAAGTCCCGCCTGGTCATCATCCAACTGCTCTCCTATTCCGATTACGGGGCCAAGTTCATTTTCGGCGATTTTTACCTGAGCCACGGCGGCGTGGCGGAATCGGTCGCCGATGACATCCCGCCGGGCGGGCTGGTGGAGGGCTTCCAGGTCTGGGATCCGTCAGGAGAGACCTTCGTCAGCCTTGGCACCATCTTCGCCATTCATATCCTGCCGACCATCATCTTCTTCGCGGCGCTGCTGGGCGTGTTGTATCACCTGGGGATCATGCAGCGCATCGTGCAGGTGTTCGCCTGGATCATGAAGCGCGCCATGGGGATCAGCGGCGCGGAATCGTTGTCCGCCGCAGGCAACATCTTCGTCGGCCAGACCGAGGCCCCGTTTGTCATCAAACCCTACCTGGGCAAGATGACCTACAGCGAAATCATGGCGATCATGACCGGCGGGTTCGCCACGGTGGCGGGTGGGGTGCTCGCCGCGTACACCCGTTTCGGGATGGATCCGGGCCACCTGATGGCGGCCTCGGTGATGAGTGCGCCCGCCGCTCTCGTCATGGCCAAACTCATCATCCCCGAAACCGATGTACCGCAAACCAAGGACAGCGCAAAGATCCACACGGATAAGCCGGCCTCAAATGTGATTGACGCGGCCGCGGTGGGGGCCACCGACGGGCTCAAGCTGGCGGTCAACGTCGCCGCCATGCTGATCGCCTTCATCGCCCTGATCGCCCTGCTTAACGGCCTCCTGGGTTGGGTCGGCGGGCTGGTCGGCTTACCGCAGCTTTCCCTCAAACTGCTGCTGGGCGGGCTGTTCTCCCCCATCGCGCTCGCCATCGGCGTGTCGCCCAAGGATATGCTCGACGTGGGCTACCTGCTGGGCACCAAGGTCAGCCTCAACGAGTTCGTCGCCTTCATCGACCTGGCCATGCTGAAAGATCAGATCAGCGAACGCAGCTTTGTGATCACGACCTACGCGTTGTGCGGTTTCGCCAACCTGTCCTCCATCGCCATTCAGATCGGCGGCCTCGCGGCGCTGGTGCCGGAGCGGCGGAAAGACCTGGCTAACCTGGGCCTGCGCGCCATGATTGCCGGAGCGCTGGCGAGCTGGCAGACGGCGGCCATTGCGGGGATTCTGCTTTAGACTCCAAACAGATTCAAACCTCTAACAGGATAATAGGATAGAAGGATGGCTCTATGACGTGGAAAACGTGCTATACAGGCTGTTGCACAATAGGAACCGATCTCATTCCAGCGAAGGCTGGAATCCAGTCATGT